>JAJRUA010000219.1 GCA_024278035.1 Planctomycetota bacterium
AATGTTGCGCACCGTCCAATCGAACAATGCCGAGGCAACCTCCAAATCGGTAAGCCCCTCAGACTTTGCCCAGACAGAAATATCTCGTAGCCAAATAGCCTGCTGAAGTTCGCGAGCCTCGAATGGCTGGAAGGGATTGCTCTGCAACGATTCCTTGGAAACAAAGGGGGCCAGGGTTTCTGCTTCAAGTAGCTTCCGCGGCAGATCTTCGAGAGAGGAATCCGCCTTCCAATCGTCTTGCGTCTCCGAGAAATTTCTCAGCCACTGATTCAAGCGATCGATAAGCAGCACGAGAGCACTCTCGTCGGGACTTGGCTCCCAGTTGTAGTTGGGCTTGCGCTGTTTGATGTAGCGAGTCAGGCGAATTCGGATTTCGTTCATTCGCTTATCCGAAAAACGCCATATCTCCATACGCTCTGGTGTTAACACAGGGCCATTCAATCCAACTTCGACGATCAAAGTATTCGACAAAATGCCGGCATCAAGTCTACGGACAGGCAACTCGAAGTAGGTCTCTTTACGAATCCCAAATTCGACGCTTTCCTCGTCAGCAGCAACAAAATAACGCACGATATCTCCTGCCCGAACGCCCAGTTTACGGAAATCGACATTCCCCTTGGGAACTTCGAGATAGTTGAACGGACCATCGGGTACGGCAGGGTTGACTTGGCAAGTTGCGAGAACTTCCTTCCCGTCGAGACTTTTTGAATCGTCAAGAATCGGCCGCGGAGGGGCCAATTCGAGCACGATTTCATTCGGCAACCTGTTGAGGGACGACGAAATGGTCCGCATCAGTAACACAGAACTCTCGCGCCGGCTCTCGGCAGCCCTTCTGGCTGCCGTCGCACTTTTTTTCTGGCGAGAAGTGTTCTCTTTGCAGCCGGAGGTCAATAGCGTGGAACTGACCAAGCAAAAAACGAACGCCCAAGTGATTGATAACTTCATCTGCACAATTCTCACAATGTCTCCGCAAGGTCGGTCGTCGCTTGGCGAATCGCGAGTAGACGGCGCATCAGGCCTTCGATTTCGCCAAGGGGAATCATATTAGGACCGTCGCTAGGCGAACGATCTGGCTCTGGATGAGTTTCACAAAAAAGTCCTTCGGCGCCGAGCGCCATGGCGGCCTTTGCCAAAGGTTCGACCATCGCACGCTTACCACCCGTCGAACCGCCAAGTCCCCCAGGTTCTTGCACGCTGTGCGTTGCATCGAACACGACGGGGACGCCAAGCTCTTGCATTTCGGGAATGGCACGCATGTCGTTGACAAGACGGCCATAGCCAAAAAACGTACCGCGTTCACACAGAAGGACGTTCTGGCAGCCTGCGTCGGTCAGCTTGGTGACCACATGCCGCATATCGGCAGGCGACATAAACTGTGCCTTCTTGGCGTTCACCGCCTTGCCGGTCCGTGCCGCAGCAACCAGCAAATCGGTCTGACGAGCCAGAAAGGCCGGGATCTGTAGCAAGTCGCAAACTTCGCCCGCAGCAGCCGCCTGCGACGATTCGTGAATGTCCGTAGTAACCGGCAAGCCGGTGGTCCGAGAGACCTCAGCCAAAATCCGGAGCCCTTCTTTAAGCCCCGGACCACGGTAGGCATCGCTGCTGGTACGATTCGCTTTGTCGAACGACGCCTTAAACACCAGCTGCACCGACAAAAGATCGGCAATTCGGCGAAGCTCCTCGGCGATTTCTATCGCCTGCTCCTCCGACTCCAGTACACACGGTCCGGCGATCCAGAGCAACGGCTGTGCAGATCCACACAGATATGGGCCAACGCGGGCGGGATAGTTGTGCACGAAAAATTTCCTTTGGATCGATTAGAGCCAGAACACAAACCGGCTAGTGGCAGCAATATAACGCCATTAGCCCTTACGAACTACGAGGAGACTTGGTTCCGCTGCCTTCCCCGCCGAATCGAGTAAAAAGAGAAGCCTCGAACCGCTGCCATTGCGTCCCGAATCGAGACCTCCATTGCTTCTACCAGAAACCTCGGTTTGCCGATTTCCTCCGACTTTTGGCCGATTACCCGGGCAACGAAAAATATTGTAAATTGCGTATACAAAACAACTTACGACTTTTCTCGACTTCTAGTTTTCTCAGAATGAGATCATTTCCTGGGGTCTGTAAGCCTTTCAAGGGCCTTTCAGAATGCACGCGGCAATTTGCTGCAAGTGGTTGAAGATGATGCAACAAAAATGACTCTCGCCAGAAAGGCGAATCGCCTTAAAGACAAAAGCCGCTGCTCTGTTAGGAAAACTTGTCTCACCTTAACCTCTTAGGAGGCAACGAGTTAGACGACCAGTACGAGCCCCCCAACACTGCCAAGCCCAACCGGTATGGCACGCCAAATGCTTTACTACGTGGCAGGAGCGTTCAAGTGCTGGCCATGCCAGCGGGAGAATCTCCTTTTTAACACGCTGGCCCGCGGGGCCTCGGACGAACTGTGACGAACTGGTTCAATTGCCCCTGACCGATTCGTTAAGTCAAAGAGTCTTTGGCTCGTTCGAGGCCCGCTTTTTTTATAGAAAACTCACTTGCCAACCGCCCTGCCCCAAACCATTCCTGGAATTTTGTTGTGGTAAGGCCTGGGCACCGCCTTCGAGGCGGCTCTTGCTTCGGGCGACACCTGAATAGCCCGATAGGTCCCGCGATTGGCTTCCGCCACCTGTTGCAACTCCCTTGCCGCGACGCTCGTCTTCTTGACGCCCATTCCAAATGTGTTGATCGAAAACGCCCGGTTAGAACCGTCTAGCAACATTCGCTCCTTCGCATCGGTGGTAAAAAGTTTACCGTCGGTAAGCAAGAAAACCGTGTCGGGAGCAATCACATCAGCTGCTTCGAGTGCTTCGTCAATACGATTGCCAAGGCAAAGCTCTACTGTCTGCAACCAGTGCCGCAATCGATTTTTGTTTTCTTCGGTGCCACGCACAAAGTTTCTAGCCGATTGGGGATAGAACAGCGGGTAGACGGTATCGCTATAGAAGATGACGTAAAACTGCTGTTTGGGTTGCAATGAATCAATACTTACCAGTAGCTCTTCGACTAAGGTTTCGATTTTTCCTTTTTGCATTCCGCCGGAGTTGTCGAGCACGTAGAGAATCCGATTGCCCTCGACTTTCGTTCCAAAAAAACTAGCGGTTGCGTTCGCCCCCGGACCATCGCCCAGAGGGGCCAAACCATCGCCACTGCCGCCGAAAAGGGTGCCAAGGTCTCCCATACCGCTACTGGCAACCGGTACTTCGCCCGAAACGTCTGCAAGCATTGACTCAATCGAAAGGTCGTCCGACAACGGCATTTCGGGGTCTGAAAACTCCGAGGCGAGGTCAGAAGCATTCGGTTCAAAATCTTCGGTCAAGTCGATCTCGACTTCTTGGAAAATTTCGACTTCCTCCTCGTAAGAAGCCGTGCAAGCAACAAAGTCGAGTTCGTCTTGCGTCTGGTAGGCGGCTAAGTTGAAGTAGCTCAAAGCCAATAATACTGCGGCATGCACAGTAAGACTCAGCAACAAAAAAAGTTGGTTTCGCCGCTTGCTGTTCTTCGCCGTTGTAACTCGCACTATCGAAATCTGTGGCCACCCATCCCGCACGTCCTCAAGAGGCGATTTTGAAGAGGGCACTGCCGGTTCGACAAAGTGGCGCTCGGAGCCAGATTTCGCCGAAAGGCTTGTTCGAGACGCGAGGGTCGAACGCTTCGGCCTCGCCAGACGACTTGGAGTGTCCGTCAAGGCCTGCTCTTGTAACTTGGCGGCCGCAGCAGCGGATGCGTCGAACGAGAAATTTTCGATTGCTTCTTCGCTGAAATCAGAAGGACCTAAGCGAAGATCCTCGGGCAAGACGCCCTCCTCATCGCTCGGCACGATCGAGTCGCCATGATTCAGACTAGGTTTCAGAGGAGGCATCGCGACTCACCAATTCCCGATTGGCTGTCCTTCGAACAAGGACATTGCTCTCAGATAGCTACGCAGTAGAGGGCTCGATTCTAACAGGTCTGCTAGCAAAGTAAAAATATGCTAGCAAATACCTTGCAGCAAGCAGGGGGGCTCACAGCAGTCAAAACACCCAGGAAGCGGTTTCTACCTGCCCCTCCCTTCTATTCGTCGACTAAGCAACGGAAAAATCCGGAGGCCTTTCACGCAGATTCGAGAGAGATTCGTTGAACCCAACGGGCCAGATTTCCGATATTCCTAGTGGACTGCCTAATCGGCAACACCCTCACAATTGTCACACTTTTCAAGAATAATGAGACCCTCGGAACGTCACCATGAACCTCCATCCCAAAATCCGGCCTCTCTGGCAGCGTGCTCTAGCCATCCCTGCTTTGACACTTCTCATGGCTTACAAAGCCCTTCGATTGCCAAGATGGATTTTGCCACGCGCAATTCGGTCGATTGCGACTCACTGGGATTACTCCATGTTCTGGATGTTAATTCGCTCGGGCGTCACTCGCGCCTACATTGATCAACCCTGCGAGTTTAAGCAGCCCGATTCGTATGAGCCCAAGGTACTTGTCGCTCCAGAATACCAACTTTCGACCGATCAAATCCGCCAGTTCAACAAAGACGGATTCCTCGGCCCTTTCGATGCGTTCTCTCGCGAAGAAATGGCTGACTTTCGCGTCGAAATGTTAGCGGCTGAGAACACAAAATCAAAAACCTACGACTTCTGCACCCCACGTGATCGACATTTCGAAATGCCCCGACTTTGGGACCACATGACCTCCCCTGCGATCACCGAACGGTTGGCACAACTGCTAGGACCCGATTTGCTTTGCTGGCGCTCACAGTTATTCTATAAAGGACCGCATTCGCCCGCGATTCAGTTTCATCAAGCCAGCACCTTCATGGTGGAAGATTATCTCGATCCCGCTATTTTCCCAAGCGATTTGAGCGAAATATTTCAGCTCACCGTCTGGGTCGCGGTCGACGATGCGACTCCAGAAAACGGCTGCATGCAATTCGTGCCCGGCACACACGACTCGATCCGCACAATCACCTTTGGCGGCGAAGAAGGCTTTTACGGCGCTCAATTCTCTTTAGACTTTGATCGCGACGCCCACGACATCGTCACACTACCTGTTAAGGCAGGCCAGTTCATTATCTTTGCCGAGCGATGTATTCACGGATCGCCTCCCAATACAACGGACGGGCATCGGCTAGCGTTCAACATCCGAGCAATTCCTACAAACATCCCGGTCTACACCGACAAAGAAAAATACCGCTCGGTTTACAACGGCGGGAAGTACTACTTGAAAAACTGGGGCGTCTCGGTACTGCGAGGCGAAGACCATCATCAACTAAGCCGTAGCGTCGATCCTCGCGAACTCCATAAAGATTTTGCGAGAGAGCTTCCCAAGGCAGCTTAGTATTAGGGTGCCACTGCTGGCTCGTCCAGCAGTGGCACCCAACCCGAAAGTTTAGCTGCGGTAGACCACTAAAACACGAAACAAGAGCGGGGGCTCTCTTATGCGGACGATCCGCAATCGTACGGCATTGATTACTGGTGCTGCCTCGGGCATTGGCCGAGCCATCGCTTTGCGACTTGCTCGCGAAGGCGCCAACCTTTTTCTGCTCGATATCA
>JAJRUA010000220.1 GCA_024278035.1 Planctomycetota bacterium
AGAAGTTGATGCAGCGCATGGTGATCTGTTGGGTGTCAAAGGAGAGTGCAACAAGAGTGAACATATCGATAAGACGTCTCATCGTAGTTTGTTGAAAAGGAGGCGCACTCCCTTGTGCATGCACGATTTTTTGACGCCTATCGGCCGAGTCGCGATGCCGAGTTTAACCAACAGGCTGTGAACCGCAAATACAAATCCCGGCGCACACATAAAGAAGGGTGCATTTTGCACTTTGCAGAAAGTTCCATATCGGGGATGCTGGGCTATCGGAATTGTCGTGTGGGGGGATGGTTTTTATTGAGGATAGGTAAAATGGCTATGGATAGCGAACTTAAAAGGAAGGTTTCAGGCGTGGCGTTGGACCTGGCTCGGCAGGAGCATCGGCGGCTTCGGGCGGCTGGCACCTTCATCGAGCTCGAAGAGCTAGCATGCGAAATCGGCGACGAGCTGACGCGGCAGTTGCTCAGTTTGGAGCTGGAAGAACGGGGGGTCGAGGTTCAAAAAGGACCGTCGCAACCCTGCCCGACTTGCGACTGTCCTTGCTCCGAGGCGACGCTGCGAGAACGCCAATTGCTGAGCACTCGCGGCGAGATCGAATACGACGAACCCGTCTATCACTGCCACTTTTGTCGGCGGTCTTTTTTTCCCGGTGGCCGGCTCGATGGGCCTGCCGGTCCGTTCGACGGTAACCCCAACCATGATGGGGCGCATGGTCTGGGCTGGCAGTAACATGAGTTTCGAGGTGGCCGAAGAAGCGATACTTCAACTAACAGACTGCCGAGTTTCTGCGGGAAGGATTCGCCGACAAACAGAACAGGTGGGCGAGGCATGCGTTGCAGAACGGACGCAGCAAATCGAAGCGTTTGAAACGATGCCGCTACCCAAGCGTCGGCTTGCGCGACCCGACAGCGAAGTCCCCGACTTGGCCGTGGTGATGATGGACGGTGGGCGTTACCAACGCCGAGACCATTTTCGTAAGCGCGGTTCGGGCTTGCGAAGCAGCACGGCCGATTCCAAAACGCACTGGCGCGAATCGAAAGTCGGCTGCCTGCTTTCGATGGAAAGCGGTGTGCATCAAGAAGACCCTTGTCCTGATATTCCAGAGACCTTTGCCCAGGCGTCGGTGGTGCACGAGATCGCTAAAATGGCAGAAATACCCGAGAATAACACGGTTTCTGCAACATGGGACGCGATGCAACCAAGCGATCTTGCGCTGGCGCTCCAAGAACCATCGGCGGAATACACTCCGCCCAAGCTTGCGAAAAAAGACGTGATTGCCAGTGGCAAAGATTCCCAGGCGTTCGGCAAACAGTTGGCCACCTGTGCGCATCGGCTGAACTTTCATGTGGCTGCGCGTCAGGCGTTTGTGGCCGACGGCGCGAAGACCAACTGGAGTCTTCGGCGTAAGCACTTCCCCAACGCCACGCCAATCGTCGACATCCTTCATGCGCTGGCCTACGCATGGAGCGCGTCGCAAGCCGAGGAAGGAAAAGCGACCTACCAGAAATGGGCAGCGTTGATCTGGCGAGGGGATGTGGCCGAAGTGATCGAGCATCTCCAGGCGTTGCAACACGTGCATGGCAAAGCGCCTGCCGAGATGCCGAGCGATCCGCGCACGCATGTCGATCGTGCGTTGACCTACTTCACCAACAATGCGCATCACATGGATTATCCACGGTATCGTTGCCAAGGACTACCGATCACCAGCGCGCACATCGAGTCGACCGTGAAGCAGATCAACCGCCGCATCAAGGGGACCGAGAAGTTCTGGCTGCAAGAAACGAGTGAATCGGTGCTGCAACTGCGGGCCAACTATCTAAGCGACACCAAACCGATGAAAAGTTTCTGGACCCGCTACTTCGCCAACCAAACAGGCGCCAACCAATACACCACCGCTAGCACGAAGCTACAATCCACGTAATGCACCCGATCGGCCGGAATAAATGGCGGCGCCGCATCGACAGCCAGACCGTAGTGTCGTGCGAGATTTGCCATACCGATGCCTCTGACGCTTAGCATTTCGTCCACCGTTTCACAAAACCATTCGTGCCTTTTCGCCAAGCGTTTGTGTCCCTCGGCGATGCTCGCAACGCCTTCATTAGCGAGGGTCAGTTCTCCGTCAAGAATCGCCTGAAAGATTTTTGGGTAACCTCGCATGGGAGCCAGCTCTTTATCCGATTGGCATTCATGATCGAACTTGGGTAGCCAGTTTCGCAGTTCGTCCCATTCGCCCAGGACACAATGCTTGAGAGAGTAGCCGAGTGTCAGCGAATACTTGGAGTCGTGCCTTCCTTTGAATTCCTCGCGGACGCCCATCCGACCGGCCAGGGCCGTCGAGACGTCGAAGTCGCCCGACGCAAGGCCGTCGAAAAGTTCCTGGAACGCTATCATGGCGATGTAGCTTCCGTCGAACGGATAGTCGATCTTCCCGGCGTCGTATTGTTCGAAGATATACAACTGGCAGACCGCCGCGAGCGCCGTGTTCTTCTTAAATGATTCGACGTCATTGTGCAAGATGTAATCGGCAACGCCAAAGAAATGGTGGTCTGACGCACCTACCGAATAACCATGAATCGACTTTATGTAGCCAGGTTCTTTTTCACGAGCTCGATGCTTGGCACTTCGTGCCAAATGCCTTTCATAGATTTTTTCTAATCGTTCTCGAAATGCCATCTCAAGTGCCTTTAACAGCCTGTTGAAAAAGTCTGGACTTCCAGGCTTCCATAAAATAGTAGCTGGCGCTACATTTAGGCAACCGGGTTGCGTTTCGTATTGCGAGTCG
>JAJRUA010000221.1 GCA_024278035.1 Planctomycetota bacterium
AGCACGCTCCATACCAACGACGCCCCGGGCACGATTACGCGGTTGAAGGACATGGGTGTCCCCACGTTTTTAATCACCGCGACGGTCGAGGCGATTTTGGCTCAGCGTCTGGTCCGAAGAGTCTGCGAGAAGTGTCGAGAAGAGTATGCCCCCCCTCAGGAGGTCCTGGACGACCTGGAATTGACAGCCAAAGACCTCAAAGGGCGGAAGTTTTATCGTGGCGGTGGCTGCGAAAACTGTAATAATACGGGATACAAGGGGCGAGTTGGTCTTTTCGAGCTGATGATCATGAACAACGATCTACGCGACCTGATCATGCAAAACGCCTCGACCGACGAAATCCGAGAGTCCGCCAGAAAAGCGGGAATGATTACCTTGCGAGATGCGGGAATGAAAGCCGCCTACGCAGGCACCACCACAACCGAGGAAGTTGTTCGAGAAACTATTATTGATGCGTAAGAAAGAGTAGGCAGTAGTCCGTGGGCAGTAAAACAGTGCTCCCACCGGCCCACCCCTATCTGCCCACTGACCACTGACTACTGACCACGACATACCGCCATGCCTACTTTTCAATTCGAAGCGATGGATTCGACTGGCTCCGAAATCAAGGACGTCATCGATGCTGCGACCGAAGAAGACGCCCAGGCCACGATTCGCCAGATGGGATACTTCGTTACGAAGATCTCGGTAAAAAAGGCGCGGAAGAAAGCCGATGGCGGGAGTGCGAGCGGCAAGAAGCGGGGCTTTGTCTTTGGTGGCGTTCCTTCAAAGGACCTAACGGCCTTCACCCGACAACTTTCGATTCTTCAGGATGCCGGCCTCCCGATTCTTCGCAGCCTTCGTATCCTCAGCGAACAATCAAAACCGGGGCGGCTCAAATACTCGCTCGAAGATACCTGCGAAGCCATCGAAGGCGGCGATACGCTCTCTGAGGCGATGGGCAAGTGCCCCAAAGCGTTCGACCGGCTTTATGTCAACATGATCAAAGCAGGCGAGGCCGGTGGTGCCCTGGAAGTTATTCTCCAGCGCCTGGCCGAGTTCAAAGAGCGGGCCGAGTCGCTTAAACGCAAAGTCAAAGGCGCGATGATCTACCCGGTCGTCGTCGTCTCGGTGGCAGTCGGTATTCTGACGTTCATCATGATCAAAATCGTGCCATCGTTTGTGCTGATCTTTGACGATTTCGATCTCGATCTGCCGGCGATGACCGTCTATCTCATCGCCTTCTCCAATTGGTGCGTCAACTACTGGTATCTGATACCCGGCGTGCCGATTACGATTTGGCTTACGATCAAGCTGATCCGTAAATTCAAAGCCGGACGAATGGGCTGGGATCAGTTTGCGATCAAGGTGCCGATCTTTGGTTCGTTGGTCGAAAAGAACATCATGGCCCGTACTTCGCGAACCCTCGGCACGCTGATCTCTAGCGGTGTGCCGATTCTCGAAGCGCTCAACATCACTCGCGAGACCAGCGGCAACGCGGTGTTCGAGCGATTGTATGCTCGTATTAGCGAGCGGATCCGCGAGGGCGATGCGATTGCTCAACCGATGAAGGAATACTCGAAACTCAGCCCCCACCCGATGGCCGCCTTTTTCTTCATGGCCTTCCTGGGCGGGCCGATTGGGCTGCTCATTTATATGATGAAATATCGCCAACGCGTGGTCGACGATATCGTGGTCAACATGGTCGACGTCGGCGAAGAAACCGGCGAGCTCGACACCATGCTCTACAAAGTCGCCGACACCTACGACGAAGAGGTTGCCGTGCTGACTGATGGGCTCACCAAGCTGATGGAGCCGCTGCTGATTCTGTTCCTAGGCGGTGCCGTCGGATTTATCGTGATCGCGCTGTTTATCCCGCTCGTGGAGCTGATCAATGGTTTGAGTGGATAAAGGAGCTTTGAGTTTCGGGTTTTCCATTTAACTCGCGACCCGTAACTCACAACTCCCCCCTGCCCTGTTCAATTTTGCTACAATACACCGCCCGATCCGCTACACTGCCTTCGGGTGCAGCCCCCCTCTGCGGGGCTACAAGAAGTTGCTTTTCAAGACAAATCGGGGGTTCTGGCAATAACATAAGGCCAAAAAGGCCATTCTTGCCACGGCAAACCGCACTACGCCGGTTTGCGCACGGCATTTGCACATGGAGTAGTCCAACCACAAGGTAGGAGATAGGTCATGAAGTTAAATCAAAATGAGACAGGTGGGAAAATCCGAAATCCGAATGCCGAATGCCGAATAGATAGGTCGTCATTCGTCATTCGTCATTCGTCATTTCCCCGCGCATTCACATTGACTGAGCTGCTGGTCGTCATCACGATCATCGCGGTCCTTGCGGGTCTCATCACCGGGGCGGCAGTTAACGCGCTGAACAAAGCCAAACAGGCTTCGATTACGCTGGAAATACAGCAGCTTAGCTCGGCGATCGAAGATTCCAAGAACGAATACGGGGCGTACCCTCCGAATGGGATGATCCAAATAACTACTCCTGCAAACATACTTGCGCAAAATGATTTCGTCCGCATGTTCAGGAAGTCGTTTCCGAGAGGTCAAGAACCGCTGGAGTTGATTCGAGCTTTGGCAGGTGCTCCTCTAACAGCTTCAGGTCAATCATCAGAACTTACTGATACCGGTATGAACGCGGCGGAGGCAATGGTCTTTTGGCTAGGCGGTTTTAGTAGCGATCCGCAGTATCCGATTTCCGGACCCGGGGGTCCCTCATTTAACCGTACAATAGTCAACGGCGAAGTATTAGAAGACCGTAACCGTCGTTACGAATTCGACTTGGGACGACTCGGTCCAAGAAACGCGGGCGGAACATTTGACGACAGTGCCCTAGCCGGGCGTTTCATTGCCTACTCTGTGGATCTGAATCGCGACGGAGACGTAACAGACGTCGGCGAGTCGCGTCGCATCAACTTCTGGCAGTACGCTCCCAATGGTTCGGAACAGCCATTCGTGTACCTCGACGTTTCGCGGCATAAGCCCGAAGCATACGATATGCCCGCACTGGGACCTATGGGATCGGGAAAGCCCATGGTTCACGCCATTGAAAAGGTACGGGAAGGTTTTTCGGGAACGCTAGGCCACAACGATTTGGTGTTCGTAAACCAGGGGAAATTCCAAATTCTTCACGCAGGCTTGGATGATGCTTGGGGAGATTTCATGCAATTGAGTCTCTTCATGCAGAATGACATCGAAGCCAACGTGATTACGTTCCCCACCGGCCCTTTCATCGGCGACATTGCCGACACCGTCGGCAACTTTGGCGTCGGCACGTTGGAGGATGCACAGCCATGAGATGTTTGATGTTTGATGTGAAATTGTTGATGTCCGATAGAAGTGGCTGCTTGCGCTCGGCTCGTGCTTCCGGTACATCAACAATCAAACCTCCGACATCAAACATTCGCCGCACAGGCGTCACCCTCATCGAGCTCATGCTCGTCATCACAATCATCGCCACGCTCAGCGCCGCCTTTCTCGGCGCTAGCCGCAGCGCAATGGAGCACGCCAACGCGGCGAGAACCAAAAGCACCATCGCCAAGCTCAACGGCCTACTGATGGAACGCTGGGCAAGCTATGCCACGCGACGGGTGGATGTCAGTCCGGTAATTCTTAATGACATCAATACGATGGGACTTAATCCCGTCCAACGCGGGCAAATGCTTGCC
>JAJRUA010000222.1 GCA_024278035.1 Planctomycetota bacterium
ACGGCCCAACCGTTACAATTGCCGGAAGGAACCGCGATCGACTTGCAAGCAAGCGGCTTTTCTGGTTTGCAACTGCATCGACGGCAGGATGCTTATCTTACTCCCAGTTTTTCGACCTCGGGCGAAGTCTTTAATGATGACGTGATGATCCTCTTTTCTCCCGAAGGGTCGATCAGTCGAGCTTATTTCCGGCCGGCTCCCCCCGCCGCTTCGACCGCCAACCCGGAGCCGGATGACACGAATGTCACCAGCACACTGGCTCTCTGCATTGGCCGTCGGGAGCTGATCCCGGCAGAAATCATTCCTCGCTCGGGGGTTTCTATCGAAGTCTTGCGCAACGAGCCGATTGATTTGGCCAATTTCGCCAACAGCAGAGAAGACGAAGCAACGCAAGAGACACTTAACAAATACAACTGGCTGAATCCAGATAGCCGTTGGGTGATTGTCGGTGCGCAGTCGGGCGCGGTGGCCACGGTGGCCAATGCCGTGATCAATCCGAACCTGGATGGGGATGGCAATGGCACCCCCGACATCGACCTCGACCAAGATGGGATATTCAACCTAGCCGAGCAACTCATGGCTGCCCGAGAGAACGCCGTGCTACGCAACTCTGGCGGGAGATAGTTTTCTTGAATGCGGAAGTGGGAATGCGAATTGCGGATTCTCTAAAGCCACCTGAAAACAAGAGGCTTCAGTCACAATAAATCAAAACCAACCATGCGATTAACCATCTCTTACATTCCGCACTCCGCATTCCGACCACTTTCACAGCCAAGGTCGCACTCGGGTCTCACGCTCGCCGAGGTGCTCATCTCGATGGGCATTTTGGTGGTCGGTCTGTTGGGCGTGGCATCGTTGTTCCCGGTCGGCGGCCACTACATGCAGCAAGGCGACATCGCCGACCGTGCCGGGGCGATTGCCCAAGCGGCACTGGACGATGCGATTGTGCGTGGGTATTTGAACCCTGAAAATTGGTTCATGCTTGACATTGACCTGGTAAAAAACATGGGCAGCATCCAGCCAGTCAATGTTTCAAAAGCCCTTCGAGGTGGGATCGCCAATTCAAATTCTCCTGCGGCAAATGGATTGGGTTCCCTCTACTTAAACGGTTTTTATGGAGCCGCCTACGTTATTGACCCATTAGGGATGGCGGCGGTTCTAGAGGAACCCCCCCCACCTAACAACGCTCTTTCGCCTCAGAATCTTATTTGGCAAGGTCAATCAGAATCCTGTCGGGCCAGGCGATTTCCTTCGACGGATGTTGGGATTCCCTTTAATGTCAACGCGCAAACAACTGCCTCTTGGTGGCCATGGGATCTCTCTTCAGCGCAACCAGGTTTTGTAACTTGGCCTGTTCGAAGAGTCTCTACCGCAATCGACTGGAATCGCTTTAATAACACAAGCTTCCGTACGCAGCTTCCCGCCGCAGAAAAATTCTTCTCCACCTCGGATGATCTTGCTCTGATCATGCCTGAGAATGGCGACGACCCGACACGCGGGCGATGGCAAACTTGGAACAACGGCGGGGCCCCCCAAGCCGCCGCCCGGCAATCGCGGGGCGACTACTCATGGCTCATCAGCGTTTCGCCCGGTTCGAGCGAAGCACGCGATGCCCTGGCAACCCAACCCGATGCTTACCAATACGATGTGTCGGCGGTCGTTTTTTACAAACGGGTCCTTGGCCGTGGCTATGCCGGGGCTCTTGAAGCGGAGCGGTTGGTTCAGGCCAAGGTGGTTTCGACCAGCACCGCAGGGGGCGAACTCCTGCTTGAACGGTTCTATCCTTCCGGCGCAACCGCCCCGACCGGCTTGCCAACCGGAGCCGCCGATGAGCCGAACCAAACGCCGTTTGAGGACTTACGAGCAGGCGAGTACATCCTGCTCACCGGCCCCCACCCCCTCAGCACCGCTCGCCGGCCCATGCTCTTTTTGCAATGGTATCGCGTGCTAACGATCGAAGACTCGGGGAGCCCTAACTTGAACGGAACGGTTCTACCCCTCAATCGCGAAAACCGTGTGCTGGTTTCGCTCCGCGGCCCCGATTGGCCCTGGCAACCTGGCACCAACTTAACCGACAATCTTTTGCCCAACGATCTTCGTGTGACAATTATCCCCGGCGCGGTGGCCGTGCATACGAAAACCATGCGACTCGAATCCGGCAGCGCCTGGAGCGTGGAGTAATGTTGGTAACAGAAGAAGATGGAGGGGTTTTTCCTTGGTCGAGACCCGCCTCGCCAGGATGGCGAGGCTATAGCCCCGCCATCCTGGCGGGGAAAACGAACACGTAAGAAGGAAACCCCTCTCGTGACCCCGAATTACAAATAGAGACTCTACGGAAAAGAAGATGACAGGCACCCATCCAAAAAATCATGCCCGTTTACGGCGACGCTTACGAGTCGATCGCCAAAGTGTGCGTGCGTCTCAGCGGCGCGGCATCTTGATGCTCGTCGTGCTGAGTATGCTTGTGCTGTTCATGCTCATGGGGACGACGTTCCTTGTCACCAGTAGCCAGTACAAGGAGGCTTCCAAGGCAACTGAGAAATCAGGCCGGGCGACCTTCCAGCCAGAGGATGTGCTTGAGCGGGCGCT
>JAJRUA010000223.1 GCA_024278035.1 Planctomycetota bacterium
CACGGGGTTTACGAGCTAAGGGCTCCGGGCAAGACGGAAAGTGGCGATTTTCGATACACGGTCCAATTGCCACCGGAGTACGACCCGTATCGTCATTACCCGACGTTGGTTGCACTTTGCGGAGCGTATAACTCGCCTGAGCAGGAGTTGAACTTTTGGGCGGGGGTCCAACAGAAAGAACAGAGGGAGGGGGAGGAGGCCCAGGTTGTTCGATCGCGTCGAGGGCAAGCGATGCGGCACGGATACATCACGATTGCCGTAGATTGGCTCAAACCGCAGCAGAGGAGTTATGAGTATTCTTTACGCGAACATGAAGCCGTGTTGACGGTTCTGCGAGATGCGTGTCGACGTTTTAGTGTGGATACCAATCGTGTGTTTCTTTCGGGGCATGGCGTAGGCGGTGACGCGGCCTGGGATTTTGCTCAAGCACACCCTGACCTTTGGGCAGGAGTTATTCCTTTTGTTGCCAGCGCAAAAAAGTATGTTCCCCATTACTGGGAGAACGCCGGTTTTGTGCCGCTTTACTTTGTGGCAGGCGAGCTTGATGGGCTCAAAATGGCGCGCAACGCTAAGGTTTTCGATCAGTACATGCGGAAACGGTTTGATACGACGGTCGTCGAGTTTCTCGGTCGTGGCCAAGAACCATTTCATGACGAGATTTTGAATTTATTCGATTGGATGGGGCGGCATCATCGGGGCGACGTCCCCAGGGAGTTTGCTTGCAATACGATGAGGCCTTGGGATAATTTTTTCTGGTGGGTGGAAGGGCAGGGGTTTCCTGGAACCGTGCAGCCGGCTAATTGGCCCCAACGCGGTGCGCGGCCTACTTTGGTCGAAGGGAAGGTGCTCAAGGCAAATCGACTTGCTGCGAGAACCGCTTCCGAGCAAACCACGTTCTGGTTGAGCCCCGATCTTGTGGACTTCGAGAAACCAATTCGGATTACGCTTAACGGCAGGAAGGTTACCCGAGCTAACGAGCCGCTGCGGCCGGATCTTACGGTTCTACTCGAAGACGTTCGCACCCGGGGCGACCGGCAACGGCCCTTCTGGGCGAAGCTGGAAGTTGGTCGCTAGCTTCTGACGTTGAACGCTTTTTCACCTGATCCGACTTCGGCCTGCTGAGATGTTTTGGTGGTTCGCTTGGGGAGCCATCTTGCTGAGTGTCGCTCCAACAATAAACCAGCCATCTTCGTCGCTGCGTACGATTGTTCCGGCAGGGCCAAAGTAGCGGCGGACCATCTCGAATTCGGGAAGTTTGCGGCCATCGATTTTCTGTTCGCGAAGGATTCCTTCGTCTTCGTCGTCTGGAGCGGTTAGCATCCGATTGAGTACGCGACCGAGTAGGGTCTCGGACTCTGGCATTTTACCTTGACGCAGCAGCTCGTAGGTAGGGCGATAGACTTCGTCGGTTCTTAAAAAGCTTCGGGCAGAAACTGGACCAGCGAGCAGCCGAGTTAGTGCGGCATCGACTTCGCGGTAGTCGCCGGCAGTGCCAAGTTCGTCTTCCTTGTCTGAATGGGCAAAGATTTTTCTTAGGTACGAAGCATGGGAAGCGATGAAAAGGTTCCCTTCGGTAACGCAGACGGCCGAGGTCGAGAGGTCGGCGCCAAAGGCTCCTCCGTCGTTGCCTGAAGAATTGGCTTCATCAATCGGGTCGAGTAAATCGAGGTCGGCGATAGCAATGTCAAGATCAGGGATGTCTTCGTCCGCTTCTTGGATTTCCCAAATGGTTTTGCCTTGGTATTCTGTTTTTGAAGCGTTGGGATCGCTTTTCATAAACTTTTCGACCGTTGCCGCGATCGCTTTTTCTGATTCGTCGCCTGCAAGTTCGATCACAAACAGGAACCGCTCGCACTGGGGAGAAATTGGCACCTCGTAGTCGGTAACCAGCATAACCCTTTGGCCCAAGTGGGCGATGAAATCTTGCTTCACTTTGACTTGGGGACCATAGGGGTCGCGTTCCAAGCCTTCTAAAACCCCGTCGAATGCCTCCTCGTAGCCGGCGACTGCGTCGAAAAGGGTGTCGAAGTGTTCAAAGGCGTTTGCCAAGTCGAAGTTGAAAGTACGGAAGCTAGCCAGCTTGCGAGGCACCCACTTTTGAGTGATTAGTTTGTCGTCGTTCGGGAACTTCATCATCCGCATGGCAAGCTTGTATTTGTCTCTTGCGCCAGGGACGGGAGGGGCGTAAATTGCTGTGCGGTGAAGGAATTCATACGAGCCTCCGACCGCCAAATTGATAAAACCGCCAATGCCCTTGATTGCTCCAAAGCCTTGGGAGCTAAGGATTTTCAGGTAGTCTTTGCCGATCCGTTTCTTACCAGACGTTGCCATCGAGCGGATTGCTCGGGTGTATCCAAAGGGATCAAGATACCAGCGTACTTCGGGTTCGAGTCCTGAGGAGCCGGCTACGCATCGGCCCATTGTCTTTTGATAAGCTTCTAAGTCGACCAATCGACCACCGGCTTGGCCATCAAATCGTTGTAACATTTCGGCAGCTTCTAGAGCGCTGTCTGTAGCACAGAGGAGGTTGTCTTTGACAAAATAAACCGCGGTGGTATCAGCGACTCCTTCTTTGCCAGACGGAATTGTGTAGGTTGTCATTTCCGTGCCGGCGACCTCGGCATTCGATCGAACCGCACCACGCTTGCTCAGATCTTTGCGTACTTTTACCAGCAGATCATCAAGTTGCTGTTCGTGGCCGGTCACGTCGACAGTCAGAACAACTGCTGCGCGATCGTTCTCTCGTTCGACTAGGCCCAGTCCAATTTCACCGCCAGCGATATCTTGTAGGTCGGCCAGTTCGACGCCCAGTTTATCGCGGACGCCAGAGACTTTGCGCTCAAGCTGTTTCTTAATGTCATTCATAAAGGGCTGCATCGCTTCGTCTTGAACGAGCTGGCCCATTTGAGTTTGCTGCCAGTGTTGGCGCAATGATCTAATGTCGGCGATCGAGGCGAAGCCTCTCGCGCCAGACGACATCAGCGTGTCGCTCGGAACCACAGCGCAAGCAGAGGTTCCGCATGAGAGAACGAGAGCGACTGCCGAAAGCAAGGTCGCAGGAAATGCAAATGAGCAAGTTATTCGTCTGACCAAGATCACGTTAATCCTGCCTAGTGGGGGCCTGCTGGCCTATATGAGAGCGATGGGAAAGCGTGGGGGAATGTAGTGATTTATCGGCTCGGTGGCAACGCAAATCTTGCCGAGCTAGCGTCACTGGGTAGAGCTTACCTAAGAGTGGCAATGCGTCCCAGCGGTAGAATCGGTGTTCTGGTAAAATAGGTAGCTTGCGAGTCTGCTGAAACGCGATTTTTTTAGGGTTTGGCCTGATTGCGTGGAGGGCTGCGATGTTATGGATTGCGAGTTGCGGGTTGTTGCGACCCCCCTCTATTGGGGTTTTGTCCCATTGGTAGGGGGCCCATGTTTTGGGACTTAATTCGGTGGTTTTGTCCCTTGGGATCTTTGATTGGATCGAGAATCGTAGGGTTTGCTGCATGGCGCGTGGGACAAAATGGGGTGGATTTAGGACTTTTGGAGTTCCTTATTGGGACAATATTATTGGCGATGCTTCAAGGAGATTTTTAACGCAGAGTTCGGAGAGGACCGCAGAGGTGGTGTTGGGAAGTTTTCTCTGCGGCCCTCCGCGGGCTCTGCGTAAAAACTTTTTGTCGTTGGTCTTTTCGGAAATTGCTGTCCTGGGGATTATCGCATTTTTGGGATGGCGATGCGAAGGTTATTTTTGGCCGGTTCGAGAGCGACGTGTGCAGAAGAGGCTGAGATTGGGGCCTGTAAAGACTTTTGTGTCAGCTAGCAAAAAAACGAACAAATCAGGCAACGGGTCGCGAGTCGTGAGTTGCGAGTTGCTAGAAAATCAGTCACTCTCGACTCACAATTCCTCTCCTGTTAGCTGACACAATATTCCTGACAGCCCCGAGATTGCAAGGACGTTCGGGTGCTGCGGTCTGATCTTATTCAGCCGTGGTACCCAGCCGCTTGCCGATGCCTTGGTCCAGCTTGCGTGGCAAAAATTAGCCCTATCATCAAGAGCAGCCCGGTGGCTGGCTCGGGCACCGCAGTCGCGGCAGCCAAAGCACTCGAACTGCCAAAATCGTTTTCCCAATCCGCCAGATCGCCGATATTGGTGTCGCGTTGCCATGCCAGGAAGTCGGCCCCATCGGCATCGGTGTCGGCGTCGAAATCGCCATTGAGCTGCGTAATCGCATCGGTCTCGCCCCACCAAGCGATGCCGAATCCTTGAGGAGCAAAGTTAATGGGAACGCCATTGTTTACCACTTCAATCACGATATCGTACTGCTCGGTCGAGGGGATTTGAAAAAACAGGTGCTCCAGATTATAGCCCCCATCGAAAGTCACGTTGCCATAAGAACCCGCAACAATGGGATCTTGTTGGAGATCATCTCCTCTTCGGACTAGGAGAATATCCATGTCGATCATCACGTCTTCCAGGTCGTCGTAGGTTTCAAATGTGTCGTCGATGTCATAGGCGCCCGTGATTCCCGTGTCATTGTCAAACGCGACGAGCCTATCCCAAGCAAGCGTCACCGACAAATAGCTATCTTCCAGGAGCGGTTGGTCGAGGGCATAACGATTTTCGCCTGCTACGCCGGTTGACAAACCATAGTCCCAGCCGATGATCGGGACATCGGCTCCATTGGCGTCGAACTCGCCGGCGCTGAACTGTGTCAGAGCACGCTCGGCGTTGAGTTGACCTGCGCCAAACTCTGGGTGGAGAGGAATCGCTGCGTCGGTTGCCGCCGGATTCGAGGCGTCGAACCAATCGTTACCGTTCGAGTCAAGCACGGTGCGAGTCGAACCCAAAATTCCCGCTTTCTTGTCTGCCGAGTTCATTAGCACGGCTTTCATCACTTCGTGACGCCGGGCGGTGGGACCGGAGGCTACGGTGCCTCCCCAGTTTGGCGCACCTGCTGTGATGCGAGCATCGCCGTACTCTTGGAGCAATGCGACTGTGCCGGTGACGTGCGGGGCGGCGATGCTTGTGCCGAAACTGAAACCTATGCTATCGCCTTGAGTTGCAAAGAA
>JAJRUA010000224.1 GCA_024278035.1 Planctomycetota bacterium
GGCCGTAGCAAGAGGGCCGAGTTAAGCCAAAAAATTGTGCCTCTTCACCAGAATCTGTGGGTTAGTTTGCCTTGTCATTTTCCGTAAACTGCTGATGACAAGTAATTTACGACCGTAGATGAGTAAAATTCGTCGAAGGGGTGGTACAGCAATGCTAGCCACACCCCAAAAAGCCCGGCAAAAACTACGATATCAGTCCAAGGTTCCACCCATTCGGCGAATACTTATCTTAGGTGGATCCCCAGGGCGATTGCGCCACGATGGGTAATCTGGTAAACCTAGGCAACGGCCTTGGCATTTCGCTGGTGTCTAGTTCACCGCATGTTTCGAGGCGTCCTCTTGCTCGGAGCTTGCCATGCCCTCTTCTGCCGATCTCATTCAGCATTTTGAAACCGTCACCGATCCTCGGCGGGGCGAACCGGTTTATCCTTTGACGAACATTCTGTTCATGGCGGTTTGTGCCGTCATCGCAGGTGCCGACGACTTTGTGGCGATTGCCAAGTACGCCCGAACCAAGAAAACCTGGTTCGCGAAGTTTCTTGATCTCTCCACAGGCATTCCTTCGCATGACCGCTTCAACGCCATCCTTGCGAGCATCAAACCGGCAGAGTTCGAGAAAGCCCTTTTGAATTGGATCACTTCGCTTCAAGAAATCACCGACGGACAAATCGTTGCGATTGACGGGAAAACATTACGTCGCAGCTACGATCAACGAAGTAGCAAGTCGGCGATCCACATGGTCAGTGCTTGGGCGACCGCAAACCATGTCAGCTTGGGGCAAACGGTGGTCGATGCCAAGAGTAACGAGATTACAGCCATCCCCAAATTGCTTGAAATGATCGAAGTTTCCGGGGCTTTGGTTACCATTGATGCGATGGGTTGCCAAACGGCGATTGCTGCCAAGATCATTGACGAAAAAGCAGACTACTGCTTGGCCGTCAAAGGCAATCAAGGAACATTGCACAAAGGTTTGAAGGCGTTCTTTCTCGATCATCGAGAAGACGATTTCGTGCGCACCCAAGTGCGGCGTTACGAAAGCGAAGAAACGGGGCATGGACGCAAGGACGAGCGATCGTATTTTATTTGTCCGGTTCCCGACGATCTTCCGGACGCTGCTCGCTGGAAGCAACTGAAGGCGATCGGCCTTTCCATCAACAAAACGCTTCGCAATGGCAAAGAGACGACGGAGGCTCGCTATTATATCCTGAGCAAGAACCTCTCTGGCAAAAAGTTTGCGGAAGCCGTTCGCAACCACTGGGGGATTGAAAACAGTTTGCACTGGCAATTGGATGTGACCTTCGGCGAAGATCAATCACGAATACGCAAGGGCCATGCGGATGAAAACTTCAGCACCCTTCGCCGCACCGCCCTCAGCTTGCTCAAACGAGAAAGAACGGCGAAAGTCGGAATCAAAAACAAAAGGCTCACCGCGGCGTGGGACGACCGCTACCTAGCCAAAGTCCTGTTCGGGCAATGACTTACCGTGCAATCGCCCTGTAGGGCCCGCCTACGTCAAGGAAATAAAGCGAGCTGCTCCGGTGGCCTACTGGCGTTTTGAGAATGGGCAACAAGGTATCACACGCAACGAAATGGCCGACCGTTTGCATTTGCGAATGGAAGAAGCGGTTCGTTGGGTTGGCCCCAAAGGAAATCTGGCCGTTGAGTTTGGTATCACGGAACAAGACAAAACACCAGGCGGCTTGTTGACTTGCCGCACGGGTTGGGATCAGGTGCTTCATGACGATTCCTACACCCTGGAAATGTGGGCCAAGCCGAGCCATCTTCACCTTGGGGCGATGCTGAGCTTCGTTAACAAAGGAGCCGGTGTGTTCGAGAATCGTGGGCATGGCATCTTGTTCGAGCTGTGTGGTCCTGTTTGGCCGACGCCGTGGCACGCACCTGGGCGTATTTGTTTTTTTGCACCGATCTCCCAGCGGGTCGGATTATAAAAAAGGAACCTACTGCTTTTCCTATGCCAAGTATCAACTCCGCCGCTGGCAGCATTTCGTAGCAGTGAAAGACAAGCAGCAAATGCAAATCTTCCTCGATGGCCAGTTAGTCGCAAATGCAAAAGACAAAACTCCGGTCGCAGAAGATTTGATGCTCATCATCGGGCTGATCCATTTTCGGGCAGAAACCCCAAAAGAAACTCGCCGATTTGTCGGCCAAATGGACGAAATCGCCGTCTACGACCGCCCTCTGACCGAGCAAGAAATTCGACGGCATTACCAGTTGCTACGTCCCAGCAAAGATTCGCCGGAAGCAAATGAGGCTGCGTCGTCAGACCTTTCCTCCCTGCCTGTCGCGCGATCTCTCATCTATTGAATCGCCGGGCACAGAAATGCAGCCTCCTCAGCAGCACTCGATAGGGGTGAGCGTCCGAGGAACCACGCCTCCGGCTAGCGAGCGAAACAAGCTCCATAGCTCCGCCTGTGGTTCAACCGTCGGTACGATCCGCTCGGGTATTCTCCTGGTCCCGGCATGGCCATCCTCCTGGAGGCATTGGAGGCCAGGAAAATACCGAAAAGTCGCTTCGGGAGTTACTGTCAATCTCCTGCAATGTTGCTACAGACTGCAAAAGTGTCAATTTTTGAGGGCGAGCTCCCCGCTTGCCATCAAGTGGCTGGCGAACCACAATAGTCGGTTCGTGTCCGGCCCTTTGCCGGCACTTTCCCTCCATTATTTCAAACAGATTAAACGGATAAAAACCATGCCCAGTTGCGTTTTGGCTTACTCTGGCGGACTTGATACCTCGGTAATTCTCGGTTGGCTTCAGGACGAAGGCTACGACGTCCACGCCGTCTATGTTGACCTAGGCCAACCTTGCGAAGACCGCGAAGCCATCCTGCAAAAGGCCCGCGACCACGGTGCCGTTTCCTCCAGGCTAATCGACGCCCGCGAAGAACTTTGCCGAGAATATGCGTTTCCCGTCCTCCAGTGGCAAGCCAAGTACGAGGGTATCTATTTGCTCGGTACCTCGATCGCTCGTCCTCTCATCTCGAAGGTTTGCTTGCAGGTCGCCCGTGAAGTCGGGGCCGTGGCCTACGCGCATGGCGCCACCGGCAAAGGCAACGACCAGTGCCGATTCCAACTCGCGGCCGAAGCCCTCGACCCGAACGTCAAAATGATTGCCCCTTGGCGCATCAAAGAATTTCGCAATCTGTTCCCCGGTCGAACCGAGATGATCGACTACTGCGACGCCAAGAAAATCCCCGTCAAAGCCTCGATCGCAAAACCCTACAGCTCCGACGAAAACTGTTTACACATCAGCTACGAAGCCGGCGAGCTCGAAGACCCCAACACCAACGGCGTTTCGATGGTCGATTTCGGGATGACCGTTTCGCCCCAAGAGGCTCCTGACGCAATCGAAGAAGTTACCGTCTCCTTCGAAAGCGGTGTCCCCGTTGCGATCAATGGCGAAAAGAAGAGCCCGCTCGAAATGGTCGAAGGCATGAATGCAATCGCCGGTCGCAACGGCGTTGGTCGCATCGACATTGTCGAAAATCGTTTCGTCGGCATGAAAAGCCGTGGCGTTTACGAAGCCCCTGGCATCACGGCCCTCTA
>JAJRUA010000225.1 GCA_024278035.1 Planctomycetota bacterium
CCGACCGACCCAGCCACGCTTTGCTTTATTCGTGTGCTGGCTGGCGCGATGCTCTTCTACACTCATCTCGTCTGGTCGCTCGACTTGCAAGCGTTCTTAGGCCAAGAAGGCTGGTTACCCGTTAGTTTCATTCGCGACATTAAGGGCCATCAATGGTCGGTTTGGAGCCTCTTTTTCAAAATCGAACAGCCTTGGATGCTCTGGTCTGTCCACATCTTTGCTCTGCTCGTGTTTTTCTGCTTGATGCTAGGCTTATTTAGCCGTACGACCGCGGTGCTCGCGTTTTTACTCGCAGTTTCTTACGCCCACCGTGTGAGTCCCGGAGCGTTTTTTGGACTCGATAAAATCAATTGCATGTTTGCTCTCTACCTAATGCTCGGCCCATGCGGTGCCTGCTATTCGCTTGACCGCATCCGACGGTTACGACGCGGTGACACGTCGCCCGCTGCGCCTAGCACTTCGGCCAACGTCGCTATTCGGCTGATTCAACTGCATCTCTGCATTATCTACCTGTTCTCAGCGCTTGCTAAAATGCAGGGCGAAAACTGGCAGGCCGGCTCTGCCGTCTGGTGGGCAGTTGCCAACTACGAATATCAATCTCTCGACGCCACTTGGCTCGCTGGATGGCCCGTCCTCGTTGCCTTGGCAACTCATCTGACCATCTTCTGGGAGCTGTTTTACTGCTGCCTCATCTGGAATCGTTTCTTGAGGCCAATTATGCTTTGGATGGCTGTTGCTACTCACGTCGGCATTGCGATGTTTATGGGCATGATTACCTTCGGCCTCGCGATGCTCTTTGCAAATTTTTCGTTCCTCCAGCCAGCCACCGTCCGCCGCTGGGTTGACCCCTTGGCCAGCCGCATCGCGATCAAGCTTACAGGTAGCCCATAGCAACGGCAAAGTCGTGAGTTGGGTTGTAGCCGCAGGCGAAAGCCGCGGTTTTTCGCCCACTTCCACAGCTTTCGCCTGCGGCTAGCACGCTCAATACCGATTTGGCAGTTGTCCTGGAAAGGGCAGGGCGGCGCGTTGTAGACAGCCCCTGAACCATTTAGAATGACCGGTTGTCTGTACGTAGACGATCTCAGCTGAGCCGACGTCTTTCAATCCAGTCCTTTTCCCCGGAGTTTGTTACCGTGTTTAAGTCGTTTGCCATCGTTGGCGCCACCGGTGCTGTAGGTCGTTTAATCCGTCAACTGCTAGAAGAGCGTGATTTCCCCTACGAGAAAATCACGTTCCTGGCCTCCAAACGATCCGCTGGCACGACGCTCTCCTTCAAAGGCGAAGACCACGAAGTCAAACTCCTGTGCCCCGAAGCCTTCGACGACATCGACCTCGCCATCGGAAGCACCCCCGACGATGTTGCCGCTGAGTTTTGCCCCTGGGCGACCGAGCGCAATTGCGTCGTGGTCGATGAAAGTGGCTACTGGCGGATGGACCCCAAGGTGCCGCTTGTCGTTCCCGAGATCAATCCCGAAGCGGCTTTGCAACACGAAGGAATCATTTCGAGCCCCAACTGCTCGACCACTCAAATGGTTCTCGCAATGAAGCCGCTGCACGACGCCGGCAAAATTCGCCGTGTGATTGTCAGCACCTATCAAGCAACCAGCGGGGCAGGGGTACAAGGCCAGGCCGATCTCCTCGACGGCAGCCAAGCTTTTCTCGAAAAGAAAGATTACCAGTACCAAGCCTTCGCCCACCGGATCGCTTTCAACCTGATCCCGCAAATCGGTTCCCACAAACAAAACGGCTACACCAGCGAAGAAATGAAGATGGTCTACGAAACTCAAAAAATCTTTGGTGACGACAATATCAAAGTTTGCCCCACCTGTGTTCGGGTGCCCGTCGAAAATTGCCATAGCGAAAGCATCCTGGTCGAAACAGAAAAGAAAATCAGCGTCGAAGAGGCCAAAAAACTCTTTGCCGCCACGCCAGGAATCACCGTCTTCGATGACCTCAACCAGGGCCAATATCCCATGCCTTCGACCTGCACCGACGACGATGGCGTCTTTATCGGTCGAATCCGCGAAGATCTTTCCTGCGAAAACGGCCTCGCGTTCTGGTGTGTCAGCGATAACCTCCGCAAGGGGGCGGCCACCAACGCGGTACAAATCGCCGAACTCCTCATAAAATCCGCCGCAGTCTAAGGAGTTCGGAAGTCGAAATCCGCATTCCAAAATCGCCCTGTGCCTACCTTCAAAATCACGATCGCCTACGACGGCACCGACTTCAGCGGCTGGCAAGCTCAGCCCAACCAGCGGACCGTTCAGGAGGTTTTTGAACATGCTTGGCAAGAAATCACCGGCGAGCAACTGCGTGTCCGAGCCTCCAGCCGCACCGATTCCGGCGTCCATGCGCGAGGGCAAGTGGTTGGTGTCAAATCAGAAACTTCGATACCTGCCGATAAAATTCGGTGCGGCCTCAACGCTAAGTTGCCAGACGACGTCGTCGTCTTGTCGGTCGAACTGGCCAACGACGATTTTCATGCGACTCATCAGGCCACGGGCAAACGCTACCGCTATCGAATCCACAACGACTATCGGCGACCGGTATTCGATCGCCAGTTCGTCTGGCACGTGCCGAAACCCTTGGATATCGAAGCAATGCACCGCACTGGCCAAGCTCTGGTCGGAAAACACGACTTCGCAAGCTTCGAGTCCGCAGGCTCCGAGCGAGAGACAAGCGTCCGGACAATCTTCGACCTCGAAGTCTCACGAGGCCCTCAGCAAGACAACCATCTCGATCCGTCTCCTGAAATCTGGATCGAAATCGAGGGCGACGGCTTTCTCTACAATATGGTCCGAGCAATCGCCGGTAGCCTAGTCGCAGTAGGCCTCGGCCGAAAGCCGGAATCCTGGCTGCCAGAAACCCTGATTGCCGCCGATCGCCGCATCGCAGGCCAAACCGCTCCCGCCCAAGGCCTGATCCTCCTCAAGGTCGACTACCCAGTTTCTCATTCCTAGCTCCTCCCACGCCATCTCTCTTTCCCAACAGCAGGCAGGCGACTAAACTTATCCTTACTGTCTCAAACAGGCTTCGGGAAGAATTGGCACAGATATGGCAGCAGTGAAAAAAGAATTTGTCGGACCTTACCGGATGTTTCATCTCATCCGTGCAGGGGCGACCTTTGAAATTTGGGCAGTTCGTCCTCTCGACAAAAACGTCGCCTACGCGATGAAGTGGCTCCCGCCGGGTAAAAAATTTACCAAACAGGCATCCAACGACCTCAAGCACGAGTACACGGTCGGCAAATCGCTAGTCCATCGTTCGATCATCGAAACACTCGACTTTGGCACCAGCAAGGACGGCACCTACCTCACGATGGAGCTTTTCAAAACGCCCAACCTCAAACAGCAAATCAACGAGGGTGCCGAGCGACTCCATTACCGACTCGAAGAAATCCTTTGTGAAGCTGCTTTGTCGATCGAGCACATGCACAAAGAAGGCTGGACTCACCGCGATATCAAGCCCGACAACTTCCTCGTGAGCGAAGAAAACGAAGTACGCCTAATCGACTTCACTATCGCAAGAAAAATCCCCAAAGGCCTCTCGAAAATGTTCGGCGGCAAAGCGCCCGTGCAGGGCACCTATAGCTACATGTCGCCCGAACAAATCCGCGGCAAAGAAGTCGACGCGCGAGCCGATATCTACAGCTTTGGTTGCATGGTCTACGAACTAATGACTGGCAAACTTCCGTTCACCGCGAGTAGCTCTTCCGAACTCTTAAACAAACACCTAAAAGCCCGGCCGCATGACATTAGTGTTTTGCAAAAAAACATCCAACCCGATTTCGCAAAACTAGTCCATCGGATGTTGGCCAAAGACCCCAACGACCGACCCGACTCGCTGATGGAATTTTACCGCGAACTCAAAAGAGGACGCTGCTTCCATATCAGACCCAAACCACCGCTCACTCCAGAGCAAGAAGCCGCAAAAAAGGCGGCCTCCAAAGAAGAAGAGTAACAACACAAATTCGTCATTTCTTAATTCGTCATTCGTCATTTCCCTAATATTCTCATGGCCAGTACCAATTTCCGACTACCTTTCGAGCAGCCCATCTTCGAGATCAGCCAGCAGATCGAAGATCTCGAATCAAACGACCGCAAGACACCCGAACAACGCGATCGTATCCGTGGCCTGCGCCGCCAGCTGACCGAAACAACGAAGTCGATCTACAATAATCTCGACGCTTGGGAAACGGTTCGCGTCGCTCGACATCCCGATCGTCCGATGTTCACCGATTACCTTGATCTCGTGTTCGACGAGTTTGTCGAACTCCACGGAGACCGCTTCTTCGGCGACGACCGCGCGCTTCGCACCGGCTTTGCCAAACTGGGCGAGCATAAAGTCTTGGTCGTAGGACACCAAAAAGGAAAAACGCTCAAAGAACGCAACGAATGTTATTTTGGGTGCGCCCATCCCGAAGGCTATCGTAAATCGCTTCGGAAAATGCAACTAGCGACCAAATATGGGCTGCCGATTATCGCAATGATCGACACCCCAGGCGCCTACCCAGGCATCGGCGCCGAAGAACGCGGCCAAGCCCTGGTAATCGCTGAAAGCATGTTGGCGATGTCGCGTATGGAAACCCCCATTATTTGCGTCGTGATTGGAGAAGGCGGCTCAGGCGGCGCATTGGGCATCGGCCTAGGCGACCGGGTCGCTCTGCTTGAGCACGCCTACTATTCGGTGATCAGCCCCGAAGGCTGTGCCGGCATTTTGTGGAAGAGTCACGATTATGCCGAACAAGCGGCTCGGGCGCTTCAGATCACTTCAAAGGATCTCAAGAGGATGGGAGCCATCGACGATGTCATCGAAGAGCCGCTCGGAGGAGCCCATCGAGACCATCACCAAATGGCCGGCCGCCTCAAAATGTATCTCATCAAAACGCTCCGCGAATTGACGAAGCTGCCCGTCGACGATTTGCTATCTCAGCGCTACGAAAAGTTCCGAGCCATCGGCCCATTCCACGAGCCATCCGACCCGCAAACACCTGCCGCAATCTGACGGATCGCAGGAGCCATTTCGGCCAACTACGGGGCCGCAGAGAAGGGCCCACAACAACAAACTCTACCCCTGAAGCTCCTATCAGCAACGTCCGATAATCATTGTTATGTTCGTTTTCGCGACCGTTTTACCCGGGAAATAGCGACTTTGATCCAGGAGCCTCGCTTATTTGTAGCCCCCTGGCTGAGCCTGCCCATAGCCGCGATCTGACAGATCGCCAGAGCGAGTCGGCGGCGATGGCACGGGCCAAGGCGCCGGCTGATTCTCGCTCGGTTGTGGCTGTTGCCAATTGTTGGCGTTGGCTGCCTGAGTGGGCGAAGTCTGGGCTGGCCATGACGGTACATTTCCCTGAGGCCACATCGCCTGGAAATCGCTCCCACTTTGGGGTTGGTAATTCGGATCGAGCCGCTCTTCAATTCGCTCGACATAAGGATGAATCACATCATGAATCTCCGGCGGAACCACCGCGTGGGACTTATCTAAGATCTGAACAATGTAATGTCCCGCCTGCGAGGCGATAATCGTATCTTTTTGCGCCTGCGGTAAAATCGTTACCGCGAAGAAGGTAATCGCGATACACAGCAGCACGCCTTTTCCGAGCCCAATCAGCGCGCCCATCTGATGATCAAAGCCGTCAAGCTTTACGCGATCGATCGCACCCGAAACAAGCCGAAAGAGCGTCCAGATGACGAACGAAGTGCCAACATAAATCGCCAGCATCGCAACAAATTTATTAAACGGCGCTTGGTCGCTTATCATCGGCGCCAATTGGTCGGAAAATCGAAAGGCCACAAAATAGCTCACCACCAGCGAGGCGAGCGAAGCAATTTGCCAGGCCATGCCTTTCCAAAAACCAAATAACGTAGCCGCTACAAGAACCAAAGCCATCAACATATCGTAAGTTTGCATAGATCCAGGCTGCTGACAGAGAATTTTGAAATCAAGCACTCGACCGCGATTCAACCGATCACGGGAGCCAAAGTGTATCGGCAAAAGCGGAAAACAGAAAGCGGAAAGCGGCA
>JAJRUA010000025.1 GCA_024278035.1 Planctomycetota bacterium
GCCGTTTCGGGCACGATGTCCGATTTCCAGATGGCGCGTGACCGCAAAACGGGGGACATCATCGGCCTCAAGGTGCTCGACAAGGTTAAGACGGAGCAACTAGAGCAACGGTTCCGTGGTCTCGACAAACCGACCGAAGGCGAAATCGCGATTCAATTCGATCACCCCTACATCGTCAAGACGTTCAGCTACGGGCTAACGACCAAGGGTGAGCAGTTTATCGTCATGGAGTATCTCGACGGGCCGGGGCTCAATTCGCTTATTATTGGCCGCGATCCCCAACTCGATGGCAATCGGCTCACCCTCATGCGCGAAGCGGCCGAAGCGCTTGACGTGGTCCATAAAGCGGGGTTCATCCACCGCGACATCTGCCCGCGGAACTTCGTTTGTGCGAAGGATGCTAGCTCGCTCAAGCTAATCGACTTCGGCCTGTCGATCCCGGCCGAGAAGCCTTATATGCTGCCCGGCAACCGGACAGGAACGGCCAATTACATGGCCCCAGAAATCGTCCGGCGCAAGCCAACCGACCAGCGGGTGGATATTTTTGCTTTTGGGGCTTCGATGTACGAGATGTTCGCGTTTGAGCTTCCCTGGCAGCGGGGCACCGATGGGCTCGCGGCCATGACGCACGGCACGGCCACGCCCCCGCCGTTGAGCAATTACTATCCGGCGATTCACCCCGACTTGGAGAAAATCATCCTCCATTGCCTTGAAGGAGAGCCGAACCAACGCCCTCCGAGCATGGATTCAGTCGTCCATGCCCTCCGGCGGATCCCGCAAGAAGATGCCTGATTTGCTGTCACTGGCCCTTGCGGAAGGGCCCTTGCGGAAGCTGGTGTGGGGGCGTATTCTGTGGGGCTCTACGATTTTTGCCCACGTCCTTTTCCACTTTGGGGGATGAGGTCAAAATCCCCTTCCTTCATTACGTAAAAAGCGCGACTGCCGGGAAAATTGCCATGACCATCGACAAATCTCTCAAAGTCAAAGCGGGCGGCGCTGCCAGCCGTAGCGTTCTTACCCGTGTCGAGCGGCTTGAGCAGCTTCGCGAAAACGCTCGCTGGAGCGAGGAGACCGACTCACCGTTTGGCCTGCCCAAGGTGCGAGTCCGTAAGCTCCAGCTGAAGAAAAAGAAGAAGGAGAAGAAAGAAGGAGAAGAGGGCGAAGGCGACAAGTGATCGCCTTGCGATTCTTTCGTTTCTTTGTGCGTTTACGAAACGGAGCCGCCCGTCACAGGTCACTCGTTACAGGCGAGCCAAGCGCGAGACCAATCCTTCGAGGGCACGCCGCTCTTCATTTTTGCTTCGTGGTGTTTTGTTTAGCCGAGTCGCCGTCTTACGCCGGACGAGCTCGTAAACAAGTTCAGCCGAAGGAGACGCCGGCAAGCTCCGCTGCTCAGTCTGGCTGAGCCCTTCTCGGTAGAGGTCTAAGAATCGGCGTTCTGTTTCAAGTCGCTCCAGTTCAGCGGCGATCTTGGTAAGAGCCCTCGTGTTGACATCCTCTCGCCTCGCCAATCGCTGGCTAAGGCTTCGCAGCGCAGCGTTGTAGCCACGAACTTCAGCGGAGAGTTTGGCCAGGTCGATGGCTACGCCTTGGCTCTTTCCAAAAGTTGGTCGGCGAGTTTCGTACCGCTGCGCCCCCCGGTGATTCGGGTGGGTATTGGATCGAGATTCCTCCGTAAAAGGGTCGGCCCACCGAAGCGGTGCCGCGGCAGGGTGGCGTGACCACTTGCTACGTCGTGGCAAGCCGGAGGATTGAACGCGGCTAGGCTGACGTTGCTCGGGGGCGGTTGGCACGTCCCTGGTATCAAGGAGCTTGGCGTCAAGAAGATTCTCCTCGACAGCAGCCGGGGGCTCCACCGTAACGATTGGCGCCGTAACGATTGGAGCAGCAACGACGGGGGTTCCCAAGCGGGGCGGAGGTGGGAGCCTTCCACTTCGTCCTGGCATTGAGGAACGAATTGCTTGATCGAGCCAAGCCGCCATCAATTGTTGGTCTACGGGCGAGGGCTGTGCCTCTGCATTCCACATCGATAAAACCGCCTCCACCTCTGCGCGATGCCGCTGGAGCGACGCCTTGTCACCACGATGGCGAAAATGAATCAGTTGCGTTAGCGCAACAAGACGGTCCTGCATGGAGGAAGAGGTCGCCCCGCTTGCCACAGTCGTTCGATCTGTCCTCGCACTTTGCGCAAGGGCCGATTGAACGCAGACAACAACAGCGCAAATTGCTAGGGCAACTCTTCTTCGATGTATAGGAAACATTGATCTATTTGTGAGCAAATTAGTTATTGCGAACAGGGGCCAGTAAGCTAATTTGAGCCGGTCCGCATTGATTTTTGGCGAGGTTTTCTTAGCTCGAGGACATTTGCTTTGAAACGCCGTGATCGATCCAGAGGAACTGACCCAATCTGAAGGGGCGATTTTGACTTAAACGGATTCGAGAGGTGCGGTTGGCCTGACCCTTTTCGGTAAACCACACTTCTCGTGAGGTTGGTGTATTTGAGTGCGAAGAAAGGCTAGGTCGCGTGCGTCGTCTGTCAAATCAAATACTCAAAAACAACGGGTTCTAAACGCTATAACTCCCTGACGGCTTTGGAAATTCGGTAAACCGAAGCAGGAAATACTTTCCCCTAGGCGTCAGACAGTTGTCACCTCTCCTTCGCGTTTTGAGTTTCGATCCCAAGAGAGTTTGTGGCTAATCTGCCGAGGGTATTGCTTAGCGGCCTGCCCGTTGATCGAGGGCTTGTCACAATAGTGGAATAACGGGCCTTAGGTCGTATAGCGCAAGCTGTTGAGTCATTAGGAGAGTTATTCTTCTTGATATGTGGTTAACCAACCGTTAGTCTCACGATCGAACGGGTAAGGTGACCAGCGATTTGTTGTCCCTTTTAGGTTTTTTTAAGGTGGTGTTTTTGTGACTAGAAATCCTCCGTGGCCGCCTCAGCTATCCGATTCGCGTCCAGTTCTTCTGCAGTACGGTTCTCTTCCTGCGGAAGCAAGGGCGACCTGGGAAGAAGCAGCGAGGCAACTGGGCGTGCAAGTGATCCAGACAGAGCGGTTCGATGAGTGTCTGCTTCATGCCGCTGGAGCAAGACCCGTCTGCCTCGTCATGCCTATTAGCGAAGTTGAGGCCGGTGGAGTCGAGGCGGCACGGATCATGAATTCGGCGGACCCCGCCTTCAGGCGATTTACGGTTGTGCTGCTGGCGGAGACAATTGAGCAAGCAGATAGATGGGGAAGAATCGCCTGGGATGCTATTCTTGGTTCGTCCTCAATGGAGCAAGTGGAACTGACTTTGGCCGCCTCGATCGAAACGGCTCGCCTGCGACTCAAAGATCAAGCATTGGTGGACGACTATTATCACCATCATGCGAATCTGACCCCCGAAGAGATTGTCATCCTTGAAGCGGTCTGCGCGGGGAGGCTCAACAAGCAGATTGCTAGAGAACTGAAAGTGAGCATCCGAACGGTCGAGCAGCGCCGGCGCCGAGTGTTTGAGAAAATGGGGGTCGAGTCGGCCATTCCGTTAGCCGCCCAGGTCGCCACGGTCCACACAATGGAGCATCAAGGGACGCGACGCAATTTGCCCGCAATTCCCCCGGCACCGGCCGCCGCTCCTCCCGCCCCGCATATGGACCTGCGCAAAACAGGAGAGGCCACAACTCCGCTGCCAGAGATGAAGGCTGCCGGAGGCGAATGGCCTTCTGAAAACAATCGATAAGAGTGCCTCA
>JAJRUA010000226.1 GCA_024278035.1 Planctomycetota bacterium
AAACGAAGGCGTTTTTTGGATCGCTCTTCAGCCTTGAATCGGCGTACGTGGTGGCTTCGGAGTTACCCGTGATCGGAGACGTGGCCGCCGCTCAGGAAGCGTTGACCGGTTCGAACGCTCTGGGCGAAAAGGTTTCCGGCATCGAAAGGTTAGCTGGTGCGGCCAGTATAATCCCAGGTGTTCCCAAGAAGGGGGCAGAGATTGCACTGAAGGCAGGAGCTGGTATCGTTTCATCGGCTGGCCGGAAGGCGGGCGACCTTATAGGATACCTTGGCAAGAAGCTGGGTAGAAAATCGGATAATGTCGCCGGGGCACCTTTTGGTGGAAAAGGCGCGACTCAAGTTGAGTCGCCAAGGGGAGTATCAAGCAAAGTCGCGACCCCCAGCGTGAAGCAATCGCGTTTCGGCCCAAAGGTTGCTGATGAGATTCCGACAAATGGCGTTCCGAGCAATTGGAGCAAGCCAGACATTGAGGATGCAATTTCAGATTACAAATCCAGCATTGCCAGTCGAAAGGCAGAGCTTCGTCAGTTTGATGAACTCGGAGGGGGAAGTGCGACTCAACGCCGAGCCCATGCACAGCGGATATCGCAAGAAGAAGGATTCCTCCACTCGCTAGAGAACGCTTTGGGGAACCGCAGATGAAGATCGAAGACGAACTGCGATCAATACTGAACAGTAAAGGCGATCAAGGAGATGAACTGAATCAACTTGTCGATGAATTCCGCGGAGGGCGAAGTCCTTCGGAGGTGTTGCACCTGTTGCATTCCGACGATGAGGAGTTCGTTAAAACGGGAGCGTACATCGCCAACGAGATATCATTCGATTGGTACAACACCCCTGAGTTCATTAGTAGGCTGCACGAACTATCCCACCACGAGGTGCCAACTATTAGAGCCTTGGCATTCGGCGCACTTTTCCCGTCACTCGACAAAACAGACCCACGTTCCCTGGAGTTGGTTGATCGGCATCGTCATGACGAGAACAAGGGGGTGAGGATGGGAGCAGAAGCAGCAGCGAGCAGGCTAGGCCTCTAGCAACTCGGCTGGCGAAGTCCCCTACCTTGGCAGCGTGATTGCGGCGAAAGAAGTCGCTACCGGGACCAATATCTACGGCGAAGAGATTGGCACTATCGGTCGAGCGAAGTAGGGTCCGCTGTGCGGACCGATCTTAGTGTCACCTGAACTCAACGGTCCGCACAGCGGACCCTACTTGGCTGGCGCGAACATTGGGGCCACTTGCGAACCACCAATCCGATCGAGTCAACATTCGCCTGCGTCATCGCAAGACCAAGGGCAACGGCACACGCCGCGACAGCTTGGCCATGATGTTCAAGCTGGCCCAATCGGCCTCGAAGAAATGGAGACGCTTACGCAGTCACGAGAAGATTCCACTCGTCATCGAAGGACGGTCCTACAAAGACAGAATCATCCAGGATGCTGCCGCTTAGAAAATTATTCAGAACACAACAGTCGACAGTTGCTCTTCGCTCCGTTTTAAGGAGTTGTTCAGCAAGGCCGTTTTAAGGCTCCCCAACCCCGAACGACCGACAAGCTCGCCGTCTTCTCCTACTGTGGTGGGCTAAGTCTGTACCCACGGTAATACCGGATGGACCGATTTTTTCACCACCCGTGGTGGTAACCATGGTGGTAGCCGCCGTAGTGATGGTAATCATCGTAAAAATAGACGGCGGGTGGCGCGTAATAGTGAACCGGTGGGGCGGGATGAACGACGGTGGCCGTTTGGGGGGCTACGATGCCCCCACGAGCAACCTGCTGGGCAACCAAAACGATGCGATCGCTGACGCCGCTTTGCTTGAGGGCGATCAGGCCTGCTGGGGTGAGGTCGAACCGACCACCACGGCTTTGGATCGCGCCGATAATGACGCTATCGTCGAGCCCGGCTCGTGTCATTTGGGCCAAGTCGTGGTTGGTGACGGCCAGGGCGGCGGCTTGGGCATTGGCCTGAGCCGTGGCGGCGTAGCCAGCGGTGGCGTACTGGCGGTCGGCTCGGTCTTGGGACCTGCCAAGCAGGTTGCCAGCAAGGGCCCCCGTCACGGCGCCAATGAGTGCTCCTTCGGTCGATTTCCCTTTCGAGTTGCCGATCAAGGCACCCGTGATAGCCCCCAATCCGCCACCAACAACGGTCCCTTCGGCCGTGTCGTTGCGATAATAGCCGGGACCAGGGGCGTACTGGTACTGGGCCGCCACGTTGCTTGCGACGAGGGACGAGCCGACGGCCGCTAGCACGGCGAATTGGCAATAAGATCGTAACATATCGGACCTAGTCGGTTAGGCAGCAATGCGTGAGGGGTGACACGGCTTGCCACCTTTTTCTTTATCGGCTTGAACGCCGCTCCCCTACAGTCTCTGGCCTCCAGCCTAGCTAGGGTCGGCTTGCCACTTCGGCGGGGCTGGCTTGGAGTCGTTCGTTAAGGCGGGTTTCTAATCGCATGCTGCTCGAAGGGCCTGCGAAGCCGAGCACGCGGCGGTCGCCCGTGAGTTCTTGCGAAAGGAGGCGACCCGCCTGGATGTCGAAACGGACAGTCCCCTTCACCATACGGTGGGCCAGTTGGCCATCGATCGCGGGCGACGTGGGCGAAAGAACTTGGAACTCCGTTTCGATGACAGCAACGCCGTTCGCGACGGACTTCAGCTTCATCTTTCGGCGAGCGCTTATGGTTTTCACGCCTCCTTCCTGGAGTTTAACCGTGATCTCCTGTGGCTGGGTCCAGGTTGCTCCCAAAGCAACGGGCGCTTCGGGCAAAAGGAGGAGGACCATTTCGTGCGGATCCGAGGCGGGCTGGTGGTGCTTGATATCGTGCTCAATCACCTTGCCATGGGGAGCCATACGAATCGAACTCAGAGGCACACCGACCGCTTTTGCCGCGTCTTCAAAGCCGGGCGGGGGTTCTTTGCCTTTGGTGCTATCGTAGACCATCTCCGCCCGGTCGGGCAGCTTGTTCTGCATCCGTACCCTTTCGACAAGATTGATAAACTCAATCTCGCCCGACGGCGTTACGTCGATCACTTTCCACACTTTGAGCGAGACGGTCTTCGTTTGGGCCTCTTGGGTGGTCCCTTCCATTGTGTTGCGAACACGAGAGCGTTGGTCCACTTCATAGCGAATCACCTCGCCCGCTTTGAATTTGTATCGCAACAGATGCTTTGTATCGTCTTGCCCAGCCTTTCCGGCAGCCCAAGCGGCAGGGCAGGGCAGGGCGGCAATCAATAATAACCCAACGAATAAGTTCCGCATCACAAAGCATCCTTGCATTGGTAAAAATCTATCCGCTAAAGCCCGTAGCCGACGGCTGAAAGTCGATTGCCGACGGCTCATTTTTCTTTCGGGCGTCGTGCCCAGCCGAGTTTTTCTCGGAGCGTTCGATAGTACGTTTGTCCTGTGACTTTGACGAGTTGAAACACGGCAGGGGATCGCTCGACTCGCACACGGTCGCCAGACCGTACGGGGCCAACCACTTGACCATCCACCAACAGGCGTGTTCCAGGGTTCGGTTCCGGAACGGTCAGTTCGTACACCCGATCTGCCGAATCGACGACAGGCCGCACGGTAAGCGTATGGGGGTTGATTGCCGAAATAACCAAGGCTTGCAGGTCGTTCCGCAGGATCGGGCCCCCGGTCGATAGATTGTGCGCAGTTGAGCCGATTGGTGTCGAGATCAACATGCCGTCGCACTCATAGGTGGCCGCTAAGTCGCCATCCACGTGCAATTGGGCCTCAATCAGGCGAAACGGCTCGCCAGCAAGAATCGCCGCCTCGTTCAGCCCGAGCCGTGTTACGCTCTCTCCCTGCTCGCTCAGAAGCGAACACGCAATCATCAGGTGATCCACTAGCTGATAGCGGCGTTCGGCAATAAGGGGAAGGACCTCACTGAGTTGTTCCGGGTTGATTCCTGCCAAGAAACCCAGATTGCCTAAATTAACGCCAACTACCGGAATCTGCGCATGGCCCATCACTCGGGCTGAGCGGAGCATCGTGCCATCGCCTCCCATGGCGATCGCTAGCTCGGCCCCTTGAGGCAGGAAGGGAGGCTCCAGGTCATTTTCAACAGCAACCACTTCAAGGTATTGCTCAATCACAGGCCGCAGCGCCTCAGCCCGCTTGCGCAGGGCAGGACGTGAGCCATCGTACATCAAGATAACCGGGGGTGAATCGGACATACCGCCAGTTTACACGGCCAGGAAGAACACCGCGATACGAGGTTCCCCTAGGAGTGCTTCCATCCGGCTAGCACCGTAGGCTTTGCCTAAAGGCCGAAGGAGGAACCACCAAGCCACGAAGGGCACAAAGAAGAAAAGTAACCGTTTACGGCTCCCAACAAAAAGCAACCGCGAATGAGCGCGAACAGACGACTCGAACTGTAAAACCTACTCAAAAACCCCCACACAAAAGGTGGGATCATAAAGAGAGGAAGAGAAGTCAAAAGAGAAGAGGTTCGGATGGGAAAAACCGGCGGGATTAGCGTTTATCATCACTCCTTAGCGTTTTTTCTTCGTGTCCTTCATGCCTTCGTGGTTCAAATTTTTTCGTCGTTCCGTAGTTCTGTTGTGGTTCCTTTTTCCGGCAGCAGCTTCCGCAAGACGAATGCCAGGGGCCTGGGAATTGGACGCGTCGAAAGCTTATCTCCCGCAGCCCTACAGATTCGTAGCCGTTACGGCCAGCTCTTGGCAGGTGGAGGCGATTCCAGCGGCATCGAGGCCGAGGTCGGCTAGCAATTCTTCCCGCTCGCCATGTTCGATGTATTGGTCGGGGATGCCGAGACGGCGGACGTGCGAGGCACGGATACTAGCGTCGGCGCACGCTTCGAGTACGGCGCTACCAAAACCACCGGCCAGGGCCGCTTCTTCGACGGTCACGACCAGCGGGCTCTGTTCGATAATCGGCAAGATCGTTTCGACATCAAGCGGTTTGATGAAACGGGCGTTGACGACTGTTAGTTCGAGGCCTTCTTCCTCGGCCAGTCGGTCCGCAGCGGCAAGGCACTCAGTCAGCAAGGCTCCCCCGGCAAGGATCGCGCCGTCCGAACCTGTGCGAAGGACTTCCGCTTTGCCTAGCTCAATCGGCGTACGCTTACCTTCAACGGCAACCGCCGTTGCTTTGGGATAACGAATTGCACAGGGGCTCTTCGATTGCAAAGCAAAATCAAGCATTGCCGGCAGGTCCGCCCCGTCGCCGGGTGCCATGACCACCATGTTGGGAAAGATTCGCAGGTAACTCAAGTCAAACACGCCGTGGTGCGTCGCCCCGTCAGGCCCCGCGAGCCCGCCCCGATCGAGCATGAAAGTCACCGGCAAGTTTTGCAGTGCGACTTCTTGGAAAATGTGGTCGAACGATCGCTGTAGGAACGTGCTATAAATATCAACGATGGGCCGCAGGCCGACCTTCGCTTGCCCCGCCGCAAAGGAGACGGCATGGGCTTCGCAAATGCCCGTATCAAAAAATCGTTCGGGGAAATCGTCGCGCAGGCGTTCGAGTTTATTTCCCTGACACATCGCCGCAGTCATCACCGTCACACGATCGTTGTTTTGCATCGCCTGATGAATCGCATCGCTGGCGACATGCGTATAGCTACGGTTGCTGGACGACTGCATCGAAACAACTCGGCCCGAATCACGGCGAAATTGTGGCGGAGCATGGAAGGCAACCGGGTCTTCTTCTGCGGGTTGGAAGCCGTGGCCCTTATTCGTAACCACATGCAGTAGCACCGGGCCCTCGCCTGACTTGACCATCCGCAGGTACTTACGCATGAGGCCAATGTTGTGACCGTCGATCGGTCCGATGTAGCGGAGTCCCAAGTCCTCAAAGAACATGCCGCCATGAAAGCCGGCCTTGGCCGCTTCTTTGATTTGGGCCAACAGACGCTCGGTCGGGTCTCCCAGAAGCGGCACCTTCGACAGCACCCGAGCGACTTCTTCTTTGAAGCCGGAGTACATTCGGTTCATTCGCAAGCGGTCGAAGTAGTCGGCCACGCCGCCGACGCGCGGACAGATCGACATTTTGTTGTCGTTCAGAACAATCAACAAACGCTTGCCATCTCGTTTGGCATTGTTGAGCGCTTCGTAAACCACACCTGAAGGAAACGCCCCGTCGCCAATGACGGCAACGCTCCAGCGGGAATCTTATTCTCGAAGCAAGCTATCGCCACTTGCCAGGCCGAGCGCTGTCGAGACGCTTGAACCCGCATGGCCGGTGACGAACAGGTCGTAGTCGCTCTCTTCCGGATTGGGGTAACCCATGAGGCCCCCCTTGGTGCGGATCGTCGGGAACTCGTCGTAACGGCCCGTGATGAGCTTATGGGGGTAAATCTGATGCCCGGTGTCCCAGATAAGCCGATCTTGTAGAAAGTCGAACGTCGTGTGCAGCGCGAGACAAAGCTCAACGACGCCCAAGTTCGACGCGAAGTGGGCACTGCGCGCCTCGACCAAGCGACACAGCGTTTCACGCATCTCGACCGCCAGCCGCTCTAGCTCCAACAGCGAAAGCTGAGCCAGATCACGGGGCGAATCAATCGTCGGCAGTAGCGGGGACTTACTCATCTAAAAATGAACCACAAAGTCACGAAGGACACAAAGAAAAAAACAAACCGCTAATACGCGCTGATAAACGCTAACAAAAAAGCAGGAGATAAAAAAAAAAAGCATTAGCGTTTATTAGCGAGTAATAGCAGGCCCCCTTCTTTGTCCTTTGTGACTTTGTGGTTCTCTTTCTTCCCTCTCAATGATCGCGGGTTTGTATTTGTCGTGCTAATTGGCGTAAAGGTTCTGCTTCTTCGGCGAAGCTCTTGAGCGACGCAATGGCCTCAGCGGCAAGCTCTTTAGTATAGTCACGGCTTGCCTCGATGCCCATGAGGCTGGGGTAGGTCAATTTGCCCCGTGCTGAGTCTTTGCCGACTTGCTTGCCCACGATCGCAGCGTTGCCCTCCGTGTCGAGCAGGTCGTCGGTCACTTGGAACAACAAGCCGAGTGCCTGGCCGTAGGTGGTCAAGGCCTCGATCTGTGGTTCCGAACCGCCCGAGGCAATCGCTCCGAGTCGCAGCGATGCGACGATCAGCCGCCCCGTTTTGCGGGTGTGGATTTGGCGAAGATGGGCGAGCCTTTCATCAATTTCCTTCGAGGCAATCCCATTTCCTGCAGCCAGATCGTCCGCCTGGCCGCCTACCAAGCCCCCTACACCGATACGGGTCGCCAGTTCTAAGCAACAACGGGCCGCTTTATCGGAGTCGGAGATTCCTACCGCCAGTGCTTCGAAGGCAAGTGCCTGGAGGGCGTCGCCCACAAGAATTGCCGTTGCTTCGTCGAACTCTCGATGAACCGTCGGACGGCCACGCCGGAGGTCATCGTCGTCCATTGCCGGCAGATCGTCATGGACGAGCGAGTAGGCATGGATCAACTCGACGGCACAGGCTGCGGGGATCGCCAAGGATGCATCCCCTTGGCACGCCTGGGCAGCAAGCAGTGCAAGCCGAGGCCGCAATCGCTTGCCGGGGCCCATCACCGCATAGCGCATTGCCGCAAGCAATCGCTCGGGCCGACCTTCGGCGGCAGCAAGAAGCGATTCGAGCGCCACTTCCACCATTTGTAGTTCGGAATCGATAGCGGGCAAGTTTCTAGGTTCAGCGGACGCCGGGAAGGCCATGGTGAGGGAACAGGGTAAAGGAACGGGCTGTTAGCGGCAAACCACTGAAAGCGTCCATTCTAAAAGAGGCGGCTGTCGTCGTCCACGGTTCCGCGGCTCGAAGCGGTCCGCTTACGCGAACGCGAACCTGCTGAGGCGTTGGAGCCCTCGATTTCGGCAGATTCGATTTCGGCAGAGTGGTCAAACGGTGCCGTCACGGGGTTGCCATCGGCATCGACGCCGCTGAGCAGTTCGATCCGTCGCTGTGCCGTTTCGAGCGTAGCATGGCATCGCTTGAGCCGCTGGACTCCTTGTTCATAACGCTCAAGCGACTCGGCAAGCCCCAGCTCGCCGCTTTCTAAGTCGGCGACCACCGATTCAAGCTCGGCCAGCGATTCCTCAAACGATTCCTCGGGCTTGTCTATTTTCCGTTTAATTTTTTTCTTGGGCATTTTTTAAGTCGATTTTTCTATGGATTCAACAACACTAATAATCTGTCCGTCGGCGACGCGCGTTACGAGAGGGTCGCCCTGTTTTACATTTCGAATCGAGCGGACCAATTGCTCGGATTGGGTCGTTAGGCTGTATCCACGCCGAAGCACGCCGAGCGGGCTCAAGGATTCGAGTTTACCCGCGTAGGCGGAGAGGCGTGCTTGACGCTCGGCAAGGCACTGCCGGACGGCACGCGCGGCGGTCAGTTCGAGTTCATCGAGCCGTCGTTCCAAGTCAAGCCGAACGGCATGGGGGTGCGCAAACGGACGGCGAGTCCGAATGGCCTCCAGTCGCTCAGCAGCCCGGGCGATACGGCGGCGTGTGGCGGCATGGGCCCGGACGCCAAGCGTGGTGATTCGCCCACGCAATTCTTTGCCGGAAGGGACGACGCGTTCGGCCGCTTCGCTGGGCGTCAGGGCACGCACATCGGCGACCAGATCGGCCAACGTAACATCAATTTCATGCCCCACGGCAGAGACCGTCGGCACACGCGACTGGGCAATCGCTCTTACGACGGGTTCTTCGTTGAACGCCCATAAGTCTTCGAGACTGCCCCCTCCGCGGCCAATCACTAGCACGTCTAGCGGGTCCTTCAGCCGGTTTGCCAACTGAATGGCAGCGGCGATCTCCTCGGCCGAGCCTTCTCCTTGAACGCGTGTCGGAACGACTAGAACGCTCGCACCCCGCCATCGCCGTGCTAAGACTTCCAAAAAGTCGCGGACCGCAGCGCCGGTGGGGCTTGTGACAAAACCGATACGCCGAGGGAACGTGGGCAATGGCCGTTTACGGTCAGCATCAAACAGTCCCTCAGCAGCAAGTTTCTCACGCAGTTTTCGTAACGCGAGTTCAAGGGCCCCGACCCCTTTAGGCTGAGCATCGTCGACAACCAGTTGGTAACTGCCGCGGGGGCCATAGACATCCACCTTACCGTGGCAAATCAGTTCTATGCCATCTTTCAGATCGAACTTGAGGCGTGCTGCCGAGCCACGCCAAACGACGGCACGAATTTGGGCGTCGTCATCCTTGAGCGTAAAGTAACAGTGCCCTGATTGGGGCCGAGAGAAATTAGAAACCTCCCCCGAAACCCATACCGAAGGAAAACCCTCTTCGAGCGTCCCCTTGATCTGGGCCGTGAGGGCTGAGACCGAAAGAGTCATCGGAGGCGAGTTGGTTGCGAGGCGTGGCACAGCTTTTACAGCGGATTGGATTCGGAGAACCTGAAACCGCTTATTGTGCCGTGAAAGTGCGTCCAGTGATATGCCCTCAAGCAGCCCGTTGCCGGGCGGGGGGCTCACCTGTCGAGACGATCAAGCGGCGTGGCCGATAAACGCGTTCCGCCTCGGGGGGGCTTTTCCGCTCAGCGGCCCAAGATTCGGCGACCTGGGTTACCTGTTCTAGCTTCGCCTCGATTGCAATTCGCTGAGCTTCCAGCTCAGGGCGGCTTAGCTTCGGTGGAACGTAAATCGCGCTGCCCATGTTCACCCGAACGGTCGAAAAAGGCTTGGGGATGGCAAATTTGTCCCAGCTCTTCATTCGCCAAGCGCTGTCGTAGGCAAAGCCGATAGGAACGATTGGCAAGCCGAGCTTCGAGGCAAGGAAGACCGCCCCGGCAGCGAACTGGCGGCGTGGGCCCCGGGGGCCATCGGGCGTGATGACCATGTGCTGTTGTCGGCCCCGTTCCAAAAGCTCCTTCAAAGCGGCCGTGCCGCCACGGTTGGTCGAACCACGCACACAGGCGAAACCTGAGTACTTTGTAATGCTCTCTAAAATGTCGGCGTCGCGATGGCGGCTCGTGAGGACTGCGATGTTGCAGTTAGCTCGCAAGTAGAACGGCGTCATCAGATACTCATGCCAATGCACCAGAATCTTCGGCCCCCCGACACCTCGAGCCGGATCGCAATCGGGATCTTCCAGCACCGCTTCATAGCGCATGGTCGCCATCCAGGCACGTACCCCATGGGCGGCTACGAAGCCGAGAGGGCCGTTCATCCAGCGAGCTTTGAGCTTCATATTCTGACGTGAGTAAACAGGGCAGGGGGGCGAACGACAGGTTTAACCGATTGGGCCTCGCAAGCGAAGAGCGTTTTACATAGGGACGGTTAGCCGCTGGCGGAAGTCGTGGTTTTCTGCGACCTTCCGCGGATTCCGCCTGCGGTTAGGATTAAAACTTCTGTCGTTGCTACGCGGTGAGGTCCAATTGACCGCCCGTGTCTTCTTTGTCGATGGGGTCCTCTTGTTCTTCGTCAGCGTCTTGCCCGCGTTGCTTTGAGCGTTCCCATAGGCGTCGGCCATCGGCATCGCGGTCGGAGGTTTCGTGGTCTCCTTCCGTGTGGCCAACGCCAGAGGCCCGTTCGGTTTTGATGTCGGTGTCTTTCGTCCGTTCTTGTGCAGCGGAGTCTTTGCTAGCCCTTTCGCTAGCCGACCCTTTGGTTTGCGACAGTGGCGAACCGGCAGCGCTGCCGATGACGCCGGCGTTGATTCCGCCAAGTGGTCCTAGGCTCATGATACGGTCTCCCTTGGTGAAGAAAGTCGTTACGAATCAATACTTAACGGTTGGCCACGGTCGTTTTTTTGAGCGGTCTGTTACTGTTTCTCGGGGATTTCCTTTCGATTGGGTTGTCTCGCCAGGAATCGTTGGCGAAAGGTCCGACTGCAATTGCTCAAACATACTGCCCACCAGGGGCAAAACTTCACGGCGAATCTCGGGGGCATCGGCAGTGCCAACCACACGGATTCTAAGCAACTGTTCGCTCGCCTGTCCGACAAACGAGTGAATAACGGGGATCGTAAAACCTCGACGCCCCATGATACTGCCAAAAGTCAGGTCCAGCTTGCGGTCGAGGGTCGCTTCGCCGTGGCCGTAAAGGCTCACGGCATCGCCGAGCAGATCGAGATGCTTAAACGCAATTCGCTCGCCATGCAAATCAAACTCGGCTTCGCAGCGGTCGAAGGCCGTATTGTCGGGCGTGCGGTTACGAAGCACTTTGAGCAATCGCACCAGCAAGGGCAATTCATAAAGGTTCGCGTTGGAAATCGCCAGCTTGCCAGAACCTTCTAACTCGTAAATCGATTCGCCAGCGCCTTGGAACTGGAGGTCGCCGTTGAGCCGCCCGCTGATCGACTCTGGCCGCTGGAGCCATTCGGCAGCCAACCGATTGACATCGACGTCTTGGATCGAAGTCTGAAAACCGTATCGCAAACGGCCCCCATGACGAATATGGCTGTTTATCGCCACCTGGCCGCCGTACGCTTTGGCGGTGAGGCGGCGAGGCTCGCTACGGTTTTTCCGTCCAACGCCTTCGCCAATGAGGCACTCCGCGCCGTCGGCCCAGAGGGGGCCTCGAACTTCGGTGAGTTGAAGATTATTCCAAAAGAGCGAATCGAGATCGACTTCGCCGGCCGTTTGTGAGGAGACACCGTCGGTCGAACCGTTCAGTCGAAGGAGCCCCGAGATGCCATCGATCGGCAAACCAGGATCAATCGAGGCCTGATGACAATTTAGCCCCAGGTCCCATTGAGCGGCAAAGGAGGTGGGGCCAGAGGTTCCCTTCTTCGTAATTTGTAAGGTGCTATCGAAGAGATCGAAGCCCCCCTGTGGCTTGAGCGCTTCAATGACACTTCGCAAGCCAATCGGAGCGGCTAGCAAGAAGTCGCGATTGAAAGCCAACCGATCGGCGTGCAGGCGGTTGAGCGAAAGTTGCCAGCCTCCGTCGGGAGTCGCTTCCCAAGTTCCGTCGGTGGCGTAAGTCGTCCGGCCATGCTCGGCTCGAGCGCCTCGCATCGTTAACCGGCCCCGCTCCCAGCCAAACTGCCCATCAAGTCGTTCTAGCCGATAGCGGTAGCCGTTGGTTGAGAACGCGGGCTCAAGGGCGACCCCTCGTTTATGGGGCCGCAAGGAAAGCCGTACTTCGGGCGTCTGGGGCGGGGTGTAGGCTCGGTCGCTTTGATGTCGCAGGAAATGGGTAATGTCGGCCTGGAAATCAATCTGACCCCGAGGCTGCAAAAAGGCCCAGGCTTGCTGAGACCCTGGAGACAACGCCAACCGAAGACTCTCATCAAGTTCGATTTGGGTTCCCTCGAATCGAAGCGAGAGGCGGGCGTCTTCCTCGACGGGGGAGAGGTCGCCCGAACAGACGACCCTTACCTCACCGCCTGCGTCATGGCTTTGCAAACCCCGGAAGGTCCACTGGCGCCCCCGTTGCTGTACCGCTCCGGTGACTCCTTTAAGAGGGTAGGGAAACCGGTCATAGTTGATCTCGCAGTTGACAAGCCGCAGGTCCATTTCTGTTACGGGTTTTCGATCGGCGGGGTCTTCCCGTTTAGCACTCCAGCGGAAATCGAATCGTCCCGTTGGGTTGAGGGATCGTAAGAAACGTTTGGTTCCCTCTTGATCGAGGGCATTCATGAGGTTCGCTGTGATTGGCACACCGACGCCACTGATTTCAATCCATCCGAGCGGCATCGGTGGCTTTTTCTGCAAGGGAGTTGTACCTGATTGCCAGGCGACAGGGCGGCTCACAGGCGACAAGCCTTTGGGGGGGGGCCGAAATTCCGCGGCAATTCGGACGGGGGTTCCTTCGACCAGGGCGGTTAGGTCAATCGCTACGGTTGACCCCGCGCCACTCGGCACCGGCGCACCGGCAGGATTGCCTTCGACGCCACCGTTGATATCAATCCGCCCGTTCCCCTTCGTTAGGCGATAATGGAACTTCTCCGTATCCTCAAACGAAGCGTGGGAAGCGTGGAGCGTTGCACGGGGGGACCAACGCCTGCCATCAAAATTGACTTCCGCAGTGACGTTGACGGTCCCTTGTGGCTCAAAGCGATTCCGCAGCCGGAGAAGTTTTTCGGTTAAAAGAAAATCGGGGGGCTTGGCCAAATCCAATCGTTCTAGCCGACAGCGAAGAGCGACGGGCGACTCAGGGGACCAACCTTCGCGACGACCGACGGCCCAGAACGAAGTCTCGCCCCAACGGCCAACCGCTTGCTGAATAACCACACCGGCAGAAGAGGCTTGGCCGCTGAGGGAAATGGCCGTCAGGGGTTGGGGAATCTTCTGGACCCATGCTTGCCCTTGATCCCAGCGGAATTTCGCATGCCAAATCGGCGGCGATTGCCGGTCGGATCGTTCCACCGTGGCGGTGGCAGTGACTTCCCCGCGAAGACTTGGCACAACCATTCGTTTTCCGCTTTGCCTAGCAATCGCATCGGCAAGAACACCAACAATCCCGTCGGTAATCGTTGCCCGATCGATTTCTAGCTCGAAGTGGCAACCGCCGGTTGCAGGGTCAGCCGTTCCTTGCACATGAATTCGCTTTGCAAGCGATTCTTCCACGGTCGCGCTCACCTCCAGGATCGAGCCAACTCCCGGCGTAACCGACGCCTCAAATCGTCGAATGAGAAGTGGCGATCCTGGCCGCAATTCGTCGGCAATTCGCAAAGAACCATTCTGGATCACCACGGCTGGTGGCCTCTCGCCGGAGGGCTTCGGAAGGTTCAATCGCTGGAAGTTCCAGTCGCCTTGCGCATAGCGAGTCAGGCAAATTAACGGTTGCCTCATAACGATCCGGTCAATCCGTGGCTTGCCTCGCAAGAGCGTCGCCACGTCGAACTGTCCTTCGACCAGCAGCTCTTCCACGCGTAAGACACACTCGGGCGTATTGCCAGGCCGTAGGATCACGAACTCCACGTCGCGCATCCTCACGCCCCGTCCCGTAGCGCCCCGTCCCGCAACAAAGTTGGCTGAGCCAACTCGCACGGAGAGCGGCTCACACGCTTTGTTCAGTGCCGCTTCAGCAAGACGGCGAGTTTCGTCATCCATTCGTAGGTACAAGTAGCCCGCCACCACGAGCGCAGCAATCACCACAAGCGCTATCGCACTGCGAAAGCAGAACCAACAAGTGTTGATAAGTCGATCGAAGATAGTTCAACGATTTCCGTATGAAAAAAGCAGGGGCGCAACGGTCCCCCCGTGAATGCAAGCAACGAGAGGATAGGAGGCACAGGGAAGGCCCGTCAAGAGAAACGGGCGGAGAATGCAGGACAGACGCTAGCAAAGAAAAATCGCTTCTCTTCTTCGGTGGTTTCCGCTTGCGGCTGCTATAAACCCCTGTTTTTTTACGTGCGCAAGCGTTTTAGTGACAGCCGCTGGCCGTCCCGTCGGCAGACAATTTTGCCCGGCAATACCCCGACAGCAGCAGCGCTGTCACTTCCCTCTGCGGATTCCTGAATTGCTTGCCAGTGGCTGGCAGTCATCGCTTGCTCTGGCCAGCCGGCTCTTCGCCATGCGAGCCGAATCGCTTCGCGAGCAACAAGCGACGGCGCGGCAGCAAGCGCCGTGCAATCAAAAACGAGCCCCTCCCCCTCAAAGGTCGCCTCCTCAAGGGTCGCCCGTTCGAGCAGTTCCTCGGCTAAACTTTCGATCACGGCCTGGGCCTCCCCAGCCTGCCCAGCCAACCTAGTCAGGGCTGCTTGCACGCCGGAGCCGAATCGCTCTTCAGCTCCAGGCAATAAAACATGGCGAATCCAATTCCTGGTCGGCTCTGTCTGGGCATTCGTTGCATCTTCGCGAAAAGTTGAGTCCGACTGA
>JAJRUA010000227.1 GCA_024278035.1 Planctomycetota bacterium
ATCGTGAAGATGGAGTTCCGTCAGGAGCGACGAACTTTCCACCCTCGCGCCCATATCGATCAACAACCGCACCTGGTCGAAGGGGCTGCCTAGTCGACTCGCCGAAGAAGCCTCGGCTGGGCGGATAATACGCCTGAAGCCGCTGTCCCGACGGAATCGTGTCGAAGCTGCCACTGGGGGGCGCGGAACGGACACCGTAGTCTTCCGTTCGAGACGCAAATCATAGAACGGTACCGACGACGTGAGTCGTCGGTGGAAGAGGCTTTGATGGAGATGTACTTGGCGGGCGTGAGTGTTCGGCGAGTCGAAGGCATTACCGAGGCATTGTGGGGCACACGCAAGTACCTTGACATGACAAGACTTACCGAACAGCAGCAGGAGGCCACTCAAGAGCCGGTCGTGTGAGAACCGGCAACCGCCGCCAATTCGAGATGCCATCCCTCGCCAAAGCAATTCCACATGCTGCTAGCGGTTGAGAAGATACCTTTTTTCTTCCTAGCATATAGCCTCAGTACTCTCCGCGGCTGCTCCTAGTCCAGCTTGCTCCAAAGCTGCAAGTGGAAAATTGCCATAGAAGCGGCGGATGTAGTTCCTGTGGCCCCAGCGTGGGGCGTGGGCTTGCCAACCCATGCGTTCTAAGAATCGTTCGGTAAGTCGGTGATTAGCGGCGTCACAGACGAGCGCATCGACCCCCTTAATAGCGGCAACGGCGTCGAGCACGGAGAGGGCTGCGCGAAAGGTGGCGTAACTCGTACCGGGCGTGGCAGCGACGTAGCGAAGAGCGAGAAACGACTCATGGCCACGCGGCTGGTTGAAATAGAGCCGACAACAATCGTTCGGCCCCTTGGGCCGCCAACGTGGCCCCACCAAAGCCAACTCCCGTAAACTCCACAGTCGCGGCAAGGGACGCAGCACAATTTTCCGGAGTTCACCACCGGTTGTTTCGATCACACCATAGCGGCGCGTGCGGAGCCGATCGGCTTGCGCCGGGTCCGTGAGGTCGGTGATCGTCTCCAACAATTTCAAGAGAAACGTACAGAGGGAGGAGGGCGAAGCCAAGAAAAAAACATCCCTCAATCTTCGCTTATTCCGAGGAGCCGGACCTTTATCATTCGCCAAAGGGTGAGCAGAATACCGAGCAGGGCGAGGCAGACAACCAACACGATCGGCACGACCGTACCTAACGAGAAGAGGGCCTCGGCTCGTGGCCAGAGCATGCCCCACTGGACCACGACAAAGCAGGCTGCCAAGCAGAGGAACGGCCCGTAGGGAATCACGTCATCGCGGCGTAGGGCGAGCTGAAAAATGCCCACCACAAGACCGGCAAAAGGTGCGAGGAAAAAGATGATTAGGCTCGCTTGCCAGCCGAGGAACGCACCGACCATCATCATCAGCGTCACATCGCCAAATCCCATCGCCTCTTTGCCTAAAGCGAATGAGCCGATCACTCGTACGGACCAAACGATTCCGCCACCGATGATCATACCTGCGAGCGATGAGAGCAAGCCGATCCAAGCGTCGCCCCCCGTGTACCAAACCGTCGAGATTACCAGCACGCCGCCGATCAAGATTTCTCGCAACGGGCTGGATCGCAAGTCGCGCGCAACACGTCTTAGCAAAATAGCGAGGCCAAACAGGACGCCACGCCGGCCTCGCCAGATGCGAGTCGTGAGGGCGAAGCACCAAAAAACATAGCACCCAAGACCGAGGGCAAGCGAGCTACGGTTCGCCGCCCCACCTGCCAAAGCGGCGGGCCAGTCGTTGGGCGAGGTAAGGTGCGTCGGCTCGATCCATAAAGTTCCGCCGAAAACGCCCGCGATGGGAGCGGCACCATTCGGAAGCATCAGTTCGTGCCCAATCGCCGGAGGGGCGAGCCGTTCTTCAATGTTCGGCAAGAGGCCAAGAGGCAGCAAGGCGGCTAAAAGCAAACCAAGCAGAGCACCGGGGACGGTTACTTCGTCGGGGATCGTCTTTTCATCGATATCAATAAGCGATGCGATGAGCATCAAAGCCGATAGGATGAAGTGGGAAATAAAAGCACAAAGAGCAGGACCAACCAACAGACTGGCCGTCAAAATGAGTTGGGGAGATTGAGCAGCAGTAAGGCCAAGCTGTCCAACTTCCCACCAGTAGAGCCCCGCCATTGCGGCACCAAAACCGATTTCGACCAGCAAGGGCCGAATCCAAAATCCGCGGCCAAGCACCTTCGCATCCCGCCTTAGGCGGAGCCAACCGACGATCGGCAAGCAATCGGCCCAAGTGCGCGGCGCAACGCCTTCGGGCGTCGCTTGCCAGGGGGAGAGGCATCGGTAATTCCAAGCCCAGGCGTAGACAGCCGCGTTCAGTAGCGAGGCGACACACGCCCCGAGAACGAACACAAAAAGAAGGAGCAAAGCCAAGGTGGGCACGGGGGACTGAGGTGAATGGACGAAGGCTATTGGAGAGTGGTTACGAACTCAACGATCTCCTCCGCAATTTCTTCGGGCGAGTGTGCTTCGGTATTCACAGTAACCGTAGCACATTCCCGATAGAGAGGCTCCCGCTCGGCGAGGAGATGACGAATTTCGTCCAAGGGGGACAGTTTCGTCAAATCAGGCCGCCGCTGGCTCGTCGTGGCATCGCCGGCAATCCGCCTGGCGAGCACCTCAGCAGAGGCGGTTAGCCAAACCACCGGGCCCGCTTCATGAAGCCGCTGTCGTGTCGAATCGCGCAGCACGGCTCCCCCGCCAAGCGCAACAATCCTTTTTTCTTGCAAGCAAATTTCCGCGACAACCTGTTCCTCTAAATCACGAAAGGCTGCCTCCCCCTTTTCCGCAAAGATTGCCGCAATCGTTGTCCCTTCAGCTTGCTCGATTTGGTCATCGACATCGACCCACTGCCAGCCAAGCCGGTCAGCAACGATTTTGGCAACGGTCGTCTTACCCGTTCCACGGTAGCCCGTCAAAAAAAGAGATTTCGCTGTCATTCCAAGAACCGTCAAGACGCCCAATTTTTTACAATAAAATCAACTGTGTACTCAGTAGAAGAACCGGCTACCTGCGGTAGCCCACCACTTTCGGGCCCCACCACTTTCGGGAAGAGTCGGGACCGAAAAATCACGTTGCCAATCGGTTCTAATTCAATTTTCGTAAACCACCAGCTCTGCTGGTGAGTGCTCACTAGGCTTTGCCATTCCGGGAGCCTAAAAAAAGATCCTCCTGAGGAAGGTCCCAAGGGGTTACAGGAGGATCCCGAATGAAAGACTGGCGTAGCCAATCCCATGTGAAGTGGGATTGTAAGTACCATATTGCGATAGTTCCAAAGTACCGGAGACGAAGATTCTATGGAAGCCTACATGGCGAGATAGCAGGAGGGTTGCAAAGTCAAAAAAAGTGGGGTAGCCGCAGGCGGAAGCCGCGGTTTTTCAAGGCCGGCCCGCGGCTAACATCGAAGAATAGGACTTTGCAGTTCTCCTGGGCGAGATAGGCAATATATTGAGAATTTTGTGCTGGCAAAAGGAGATCGAATTGGTGAAGGGCCATTGCGTTGGCGGGCCACGTTCACCATGAAGTGTTTTATCCCTAAATGAGACTTTCTGCCTCAGCTACAAGAGGCGCTCATAGTTTCAGTCAACGGTAAGATTCTTTGGCGGATGCCCTGGTTCAGTCGTTTCAAAAGAGTTTTATCGATGCCCAGAGGCGACGCCGCAGTCGTATGCTGTTAACCTACCGCCTACGGATTCGAGTTGTCGGAAATCGCTGCGAATCAATCGACCAGTCGCCGCCTCCGACAATCGACAGCAGCATTCCTGTAGTATTGGAGGGATTCGATATGGGCAAACGAAAATTAAAGAAGAGCCGGACCGGGCCGCTATCGAAGCGTCGCGCGACGAAGTCTCTCAAGCGAAATCTGAAGAGAATAACTACCGCTGACATTCATAAGCACATTGATTCCAAATCGCATGATGAACTTGTCGATAGGCTGATGCAGATATGCGAGCGCGATCCTGATGTTCGCAAGGCACTGGCCGACGAATGTGCCCTATCCAAGGGAAACTTTGGCGAATTAGCCAGCCAAGCCCGTGCCGAGATTCGCTCGCTCACTTCCGAGGACGCTTGGTACAACCCATGGAAAGGGTCAGGCCATCTGCCGGACTACGGTGGCCTGGAAAAGCGGCTCAAAACGCTGCTCGATCACGGGCAGGCCGATGTCGTTGTTGAGCTGGGGGAAGAATTACTGCGTTGTGGCATCGAGCAAGTAGGAAGTTCGCACGACGAGGGCGAGACAGCGATGGCCATCGGAGCGTGTATGGACACTGTGGCACGAGCACTAATGACCTCGAGTCGGGCCGATAAAGAAAAGATCATCTACGCCATTGATGCACTGCTCAAGGATGACTACGGAATTTGCGAGGCAGTATTCGACAGCGTGCTCAAGCACCGCTGGAAAAAATCGGCGTGGTCGGCGGTCGCGGACCAATTGCAAAAACGTCTGAGCAAGCAGCCCACGGTGGAGAAGTCCGACGAATGGGCCGGGAGCTATCAGCGGGAGCAATTGAGTAACTGGGTGATGGATTCGCTCGATAAGGCCGGACGCAGTGAAGAAGCTACGGAGTTATGTGTCAATGAGGCTCACAAAGCAGGTTCCTATACACGCGCCGTCAAGAGACTGATCGAAGAAAAGCAGTTCGAGCAAGCTGGCGAATTGGCACAGGAGGGATTGGACCTCACGTCGCCAACGTATGCTGGGATCATCCACCAATTGCAGGACCAGCTTTGCCAAATCGCTGCGAAGCGAAAGGACTGGAGCTTGCCGGCGGCGGTTGCTGCCGATCGATTCTTTTCGCGCCCCAGTGTGTTGGGCTATCGGGAACTGCTCAAGGCGGCAAAGAAAGCCAAATGCGAACCGGCCGTCCAGAGGCACGCTCTGGCATTCCTGGAGAAAGGCAAGCGTCCCGATACAAAACAAAGCGGGAGAACGAAGGGGAAGTCAATCGCCGCATGGCCCCTGCCCGCGCCACCTCGCCCGAAGGAGCAGCCGAAACCGGCCCACCCCGCGTACACACACCAAGGGCCACATTTCAGTGTGCTCATCGAGATGGCCATCGACGAAAAACGCCCCGAAGATGTGCTCAAGTGGTACGACGAAAGAAACGCCTATTCCAAACGTGGAACATCAAGAAGATATTTCAATCCTTCGCCCGGCAACGCGTCCATCGCCAAAGCTATCGAAAGCTCCTGCCCTGAACGAGCGATCGAAATCTATCAGCACTTAGTTGAAGCGATTGCCGCGGAAACAAACCCCAAAAAATACTCAGAAGCTGGCAAGTACCTCAAGCGGATCAAGCTGCTACTGAAAAAGGCGGGTCGGGCAAATAACTGGGAAGAGTTGCTCGATGAGTTCCGCGTCAAGCACCGCCGAAAACGACGGCTAATGGAGGTCCTTGACAAGCTCTGAGGCAGCTCAATCATCCATGGCAACCGTTCACACCCTGGTTGCAAATCGGCCTCGTCACGAGGCGGATTTTCCACAATAATCGTAGCATGTCGCTTGACTTGCCCGAAGAATTGATCGCCCGTCAGCCGCCTGAATCGCAGGTGATTATTCGGTTCTTGCTTGCCGAGATACAAGAGTTGAAATCCCAACTGGGAAAAACACCCCCGAACTCGTCTCTGCCGCCCAGTTCGCAGCATCCGCACGCCAAGCCAACGGCCAAGAAGCCGAAGAGCAAGAAGAAACGAGGCGGCCAACCGGGTCATATAAAAAGGCTCTTCGCCGGAATCGGCGGGTGAAAATGATATCAATTTGACAACGGGACCTCAGCGCAGGCTCGTCAGAGGGAGTCCGCCCCTCGCGCCTCTGCCCCCGCATCAGCCCTCAGACGGCGGGGCGAAGGGCTGATGCGAGGGCGACGGCGGAGGGGCTAGCCAATCCTTTTGTGTATACAAATGTCTATGTAATCCATGCGTTTTGGCTCCGTTGATGTTCTGATACTCAGTTTTCAAGCACTGTAAAACCACTGAAAACACCGAATAAAAATAGGTTAAGCTCTCCAATTGTGTCCGTTCCGCGCCCCCCAGTGGCAGCTTCGACACGATTTCGGCGGGACAGCGGCTTCAGACGTATTATCCGCCCA
>JAJRUA010000228.1 GCA_024278035.1 Planctomycetota bacterium
CGCCGCGGTCCAAAGCCAAGTCAAGCGAAACATTCGGACGAATTACTCGAATCCGCCCGCCCATGGAGCGTCGCTCGTTGCCACGATCCTTGGGGATGAACGCCTTCATGAACAGTGGAACGGCGAAGTGGCCCAAATGCGTGACCGGATTCACAAAATGCGAACCCTGCTGGTCGCCAAGCTCGCTGAGCACGGTGCGGCAGGGGACTACAGCTTCATCCAAAAACAGTTGGGCATGTTCTCGTTCTCAGGCCTAACCAAAGACCACGTCGATGTCCTCCGTGACAAATACTCAATCTACCTCGTCGGCTCGGGCCGGATCAACGTTGCCGGCATTAGCGAAAAGAACGTCGATCGACTTGCCAAAGCGATCGCTGAAGTGACCAGCAAATAACAGACAGAGAAACCGCGAAAGAAAAAACTAAGGCGATTCCCTTGGCAATATCGATCTCGGAATGGCGAAAAACTCTTACTACTTACAACCTCATAAGCTTCTTTATCTAGAGAAACTCACATGCAAAACAACTTCGCTGCCGGTGCTCTGATCCTGCTTGTTCTTCTTGCGCTCGCCCTATCCCAGGCCGTCACAATCGTTCAGCCGGGAACGGTCGGCGTCGTAACCAGATTTGGATCTATTCAAGACATGGTTCTCCAGCCGGGGTTGCACCCAAAGGTGCCGGTTATGACTCAGATTATCCCGATCGATACTCGGGTAAAGAAAGTTGTCGATGAAGCGACGGCCAGCTCGAAGGACTTGCAGATTGTCACATCCAAAGTCGCGCTCAATTATCGCATCGATCCTGCCAAAGCCAGTACGATCTACAGCGATTTAGGACCGCAGTTTGGTGACACCATTGTTGCCCCCGCTATTCAAGAATCGATCAAGGCCGTCACCTCACAGTACACGGCTGAGGAGCTGATCACACAGCGAGCGGCCGTCAAGGATGCGGTCCAAGAGGACATCAGAAATCGGCTCGATAAGTTCAATCTCTTGACCACTGAGTTCTCGATACTCGACTTCAATTTTTCAGCAGAGTTCAACCGAGCTATCGAGCAAAAGCAAGTTGCCCAACAGGCGGCCCTTCGGGCAGAGAACGACTTGGCAAGGATCAAGATGGAAGCCCAGCAGGTCGAAGCGACCGCCCTTGGTGCGGCTCAGGGCGAGCTGGCCCGGGCTCGAGCCGAAGCAGAGGCCCAGCAAATGCTCCGCGATACACTCACGCCCGAGATACTTCAACTGCGAGCGATCGAAAAATGGAACGGTATCCTGCCGGTCTACACCGGCGGCGATGCACCGTTGCCGTTCCTGGCTGTTCCAGCAGCTCCGTAAGCGGGGGGGCGAGAGAACTTGCGACAAGGAAAAAAATAGGTCCGCAGGCTCCCTGTGGGCGCGGTTTTCAAGGTAAATCGCCGTGGTGGCGTGGAGAAATAGACTCCGCCACGGGGCCCTGCGCGAGCCAAGCGACAGGCCGACCAACGGGCCCACCAGCGGAAGGCCCGGTTTGGCCGGCAGAGGGGGACGCTGAGAGTAAAGTTGCACAATAGTCTCTCAGAAACCGTACGCAGCACGCCCGATATTGGAAGAGGAAAAGGCCCCAGAAAATATCCTCCCCATCTGGACGCCTCTGCGTCTCTCAGCGATGATAGGAGGCTCGCTGCTGCCTGGCGTTTGTACACGGATGGGCCGGGCGAATTGGTCACTCCGGGCGCTGACGCTTCCGGCTCGCCTTCCCTCCCTAGCCCCTCGCCCCCCTTCGACTCGTGCCCTATACCCTTACGCATCTCAAGCAGCTTGAAGCGGAGAGCATCCACATCATTCGTGAAGTGGCTGCCGAGTTCGATCATCCGGTCATGCTCTACTCCGTTGGCAAAGACTCGGCCGTCATGGTTCGGCTGGCAGAAAAGGCCTTTGCGCCAGGCAAGCCCCCTTTTCCGCTGATGCACGTCGATACGACGTGGAAGTTTAAGGAGATGATCGCATTCCGTGACGATCTGATCCGCAACCAACTTGGGTGGGACTTGATTGTCCACATCAACCAAGAAGGGGTTGCCCAAGGGGTCGGCCCCTTCACGCACGGCAGCGCTGTCCATACGGACATCATGAAGACCCAATCACTCAAGCAGGCGCTTAACAAGCACAAGTTTGACGCGGCGTTTGGTGGTGCCCGGCGGGACGAAGAAAAATCGCGTGCCAAGGAACGCGTTTACTCGTTTCGGGATAAATTTCACCGTTGGGATCCTAAGAACCAACGCCCCGAGCTTTGGAACATTTACAACGGTCGCGTTCACAAAGGCGAATCGATCCGCGTCTTCCCGATCTCTAACTGGACCGAGCTCGACGTTTGGCAATACATCCACTTAGAAAAAATACCGATCCCCGATCTCTACTTCGCGAAGAAGCGACCCGTCGTTGAAAAGAATGGGACGCTGATCCACGTGAATGATGATCGCATGCCGATCGAAGAGGGAGACGTAATTGAAGACCGGATGGTCCGCTTCCGGACGCTCGGCTGCTATCCGCTCACCGGTGCCGTCGAAAGCTCGGCGACCACTTTGCCCGAGATTATCCAAGAGATGCTCCTCACCACCACCAGCGAGCGCCAAGGCCGAGTGATCGACCACGACTCGCAAGGCTCGATGGAAGAAAAGAAGAAAGAAGGCTATTTTTAGGGCCCCAATAATTACTACTGAGTGTGCGGATAGCTAGCTCTACAAAAAACTATTAAACCACAGAGAGCACGGAGGGCACGGAGAATGGCGGAGATAAAACCCGAGAGGGATTTCTCCGTGTTCTCCGTGTTCTCCGTGGTAAATAACTTCCTATGAGCCATCAATCGGATCTGATCTCCACCGACATCGACGCCTATCTCGATCAGCACGAGAACAAGGAGCTGCTGCGCTTCTTAACTTGTGGCAGTGTCGATGACGGTAAGAGCACGCTTATTGGCATGTTGCTCTACGAGTCGAAGATGATCTACGAAGATCAACTCGCCGCAATTGAGCAAGCCTCCGTCACGCACGGAACGACAGGGGGTAAGTTCGACCCCGCGCTGCTTACCGATGGCCTCAAGGCAGAACGCGAACAGGGAATCACGATCGATGTCGCCTATCGCTACTTTTCCACCGCCAAGCGAAAGTTCATCATTGCCGACTGCCCGGGGCACGAACAGTACACTCGCAACATGGCCACGGGAGCCAGCACTTGTGACATGGCGATCATTTTGATCGACGCTCGCCACGGTGTGATGACCCAAACCAAACGGCATTCGTTCATCGTTTCGCTTCTCGGTATCAAACATGTGCTGATTGCTGTAAATAAGATGGACCTCGTGGATTGGTCGGAAGCTCGTTACGAAGAGATCAAAAAAGAGTACCAAGAGTTCGCTACGCGACTCGACATGCCGGACCAGCATTTTATTCCGATCAGCGCGCTCAAAGGCGACAACCTGCTTGAACACAGTGAGAACTCGCCGTGGTACGAGGGTTCGACCCTCATGCACCACCTGGAGAACGTTCACATCGCATCGGACCGCAACCTGATTGATTTCCGCATGCCGGTGCAGTACGTCAATCGCCCCAACCTCAACTTTCGCGGTTTTTGCGGTACGATCGCTTCGGGACGTGTCCGAGCGGGGGATGAAATTATGGTCCTCCCCTCCAAGAAGCGCAGCCGGATCGAGTCGATCGTCACCTACGACGGCAAGCTTGAAGAGGCTTTCGCACCGCTTGCCATAACGATCACCACCGAGGATGAGATCGATATCAGCCGGGGTGACATGATCGTTCGGCCCGACAACCAACCGACGGTCACCGACCGATTCGATGCGACACTCGTATGGATGGCCGAAGAACCGATGACGCCGGGCAAAGAGTATTTGGTCAAGCAGTGCAGCCGAACGACAACGGGCCTGATCAGCACGCTTCGCTATCTGATCGATGTGAACACGCTGCACCGTCGCCCCGCTCCGACGCTGGCACTGAACGAGATCGGCCGTTGCCAGGTACAACTCAACGAGCCGATCGCCCTCGATAGCTACAAGCGAAACAAGGGAACCGGCGCGTTCGTCTTGATCGATCGAGTGACGAACATCACGGTCGGTGCCGGGATGATCCTTGACCGAAAAACGGACGATAAAAAAGATGCCTGGGATACGGAAGCGGATGAAGGCCTCGAAGCGCGCAAGAGCCCCGTCTCGCCAGAAGAACGCTCGGCCCGTTACGGCCAAAAGCCGGTGACCGTGTTGCTAACCGGCCTGCCTGCTGCGGGCAAAACGCCCATCGCGGGAGCCATCGAGCGGCTTCTGTTCGACCAAGGCCGCGCGGTTGCCGTAATCGATGGCCAGAACATGCGACGAGGCCTCAGTCGCGACCTTAGCTTCACCGCCGAAGACCGGAGCGAGAACCTTCGCCGTGCCGCCGAAGTGGCCAAAACGCTCAACAACAACGGCCTGCTGTGCATTGCCGCGTTCGTCGCCCCGCACGAGGAGGTCCGTCAGAAGGCCGCTGAAGTCGTCGGCACCGAACGATTCCTGGTGGTCCACGTCGATGCCCCGGATGCCTGGCGCCGCGAAAACGATGAGCAAGGGGTCTACGTCAAGGCAGATGCCGGTGAGCTGCGTAATTTCCCGGGGGTCTCCGCTCCGTACGAAGCGCCTACTAACGCAGACCTTGTTCTCAAAACGGCCGAGACTTCGATCGAAGAGTGCGCGGCCCAGGTCGTGAAACTGCTAGAAGACCGTGGGATGATTTGACGTAATCGTTCTGCTCGGGGAGACGACACGGCTCGCCTAAGTGCCCGTAAAGCGTTACGATCCAGACAGCGATCTTTCATCACCTGCCTGGAGTTCGATCATGCTTAGCAAGACTACTTTTCTTCTCGGTGCCACCTGTGTCGTAGCGGGTGTTGCGATCGGTTCGTTTCTCACCCGCAATGTGCCGCCGATCACGGTTCATGCTTCGGCAACCCAGGCGCATGACAACTTTGTGATCGCCACGGGCATGATTGGTAAAGGGACCGAAGCCCTTTTCTTTCTCGATTTTTTGACGGGCGATCTCAAGGCGGTCGTGGTCAGTGAACGAGGCGGCGGGTTCAATGCGTTCTATCAGTACAACATCGCGGCGGATTTCAATCTCGGAGCGGTAAAGAACCCGAAGTACCTGATGGTCACGGGGCTTGCCCTAGGGGTTCGTAGCGGCGGAGGGGCGGGAGGCCAACTTGGGGAAAGCATTCTCTACGTTGTCGAAGCGACCTCTGGCCAAGTTGCTGCTTACGGCTTGCCTTGGAGCCCTTCGCTCGCTTCTTCGGGCAAACCACAACGGGGCACCTTTATCCCCTTAGCCCGAACGACCCTACGCAATACCTTCGTCCGCGATCAGTAAAGAGTTTGAGAATAATTGTGCAATGAAAATCGAAGTCAACGCCGAAGAACGGGAAGTCCCCGAGGGCTGTACGATTGCCGCGTTGCTTGAACTCTTAGAGATTCGGGTCAAGCACGTTGCGGTCGAACGGAACCTGGAAGTCGTTCCTCGGGCAGAGCATGGAGTGACGAAACTGCATGAAGGGGATAAGCTGGAAGTGGTGACACTCGTCGGCGGGGGATAGGCACTTTGGCGAGCGGTGGGGCGTCAGCCCCTCGATACTTGCTGTTGAGTTGCCACCGCTTCTGTCGAGGGGCTGACGCCCGCACCGCTCGCCCTACAATCCTTTTAACTAGCAACCCTTTAACTAGCGTCTAGCAACTTCTAACTAGCGACTCTTCCCTCCCATGCTTACCGTTGGTACCCATACTCTTAAAAGCCGCCTCATCGTTGGCACCGGCAAGTACGCCACCTACCAACAAATGGGCGAAGCGCTCGAGCGCTCCGGGGCCGATTGCCTTACCGTTGCCATTCGGCGTGAACGACTGATCGACAAAGAGGGCAACAGCCTGCTCGACGCGATTGACCCCGATCGGTACACGATCCTGCCGAACACCGCCGGGTGCTTTAGTGCGGAGGATGCGGTGCGGGTTGCCCGGCTAGGGCGTGAACTACTGCTCGGCCTTGAGAATCCCGGGGCCGACTGGGTGAAGCTCGAATGCTTGGCTGATACGCGTACCTTGCTGCCAGACCCGATTGAAACGCTCAAAGCGACCGAGCAACTGGTGGCCGACGGATTTCAAGTGCTCGTCTATTCGAGCGACGACCCCGTTTTGGCGAAACAACTCAAGAATGCCGGGGCGACGAGTGTCATGCCCGCCGGCAGCCCGATCGGCTCAGGCCAAGGCGTTCTCAACGCGAACAACCTTCGCATCTGTTTGGAATACCTCAAAGAGAACGACCCGGACTATCCGGTGATTGTCGATGCGGGGGTTGGAGCGGCAAGCGATGTTGCGTCGGCCATGGAATTGGGCATGGATGGCGTGTTGCTCAACACGGCCATCGCCCACGCCACCGACCCGTTACGAATGGCCGACGCCATGCGGCAAGCGTGCGAAGCGGGCCGTAATAGCTACCTCGCCGGTCGCATCCCCAAACGCCTGTATGCCACGGCAAGCAGTCCCGAAGAAGGAACGATCACCTGGCAACCATCAACGAGCTGAATGCTGACCGCTAATGGCTGACCGCTTGTATGGATACAAAACCTCTCACCGTCGCCGACATCTTAGGTCCCGAGGGTTCCATTGCCCGGCGATTGGGCAACTACGAAGAACGGCCCGAACAATTGGCAATGGCCGAGGGCGTAGCGAAGGCAATCCGCAACAAGCGGCACTTGATTGTGGAAGCGGGCACCGGCGTCGGCAAAAGTTTTGCCTACTTAGTCCCTGCCATTCTCGCCGCCACGGAGAAAGAAGCGATCTCCAGCAAAGATTAAACCAGCAAGGAAAAACCCCAAGAGCCCCGGCGTATCGTTATCTCCACCCACACGATCGCCCTCCAAGAACAGCTCATGCAAAAGGACTTACCGCTCCTCAACGCGGTGATTCCCCGTGACTTCTCGGCAGTGCTTGTCAAAGGGCGACGTAATTACATGAGCCTTCGCCGGCTCGACTCGGCACTCGGTCGAGCCGGTTCGCTCTTCGATCGCGACGACCAAGTCGCTGAGCTACGGCTCTTAAAAAAATGGGCCGAGGAAACGAACGACGGATCGAAGGCTGACATGCGCCGTGACCCCGATTCGCAAGTTTGGGACGAAGTCGCCAGTGACAGCGGCAACTGCTTAGGCCGTCGCTGCCCCACCTATGGTAAATGCTTTTACTACGCCGACCGCCGTCGTATGCAGCATGCCCAAGTGCTGGTCGTGAACCATGCCCTGTTGTTTAGCGATATCGCTTTAAGACGGTACGGTGTGAGCTTGTTGCCGGACTACGATGTGGTGGTGCTGGATGAAGCGCATACGGTCGAGGCCGTTGCCGGCGATCACTTAGGGCTCAAAGTCACGGCGGGTCAAATCGATTACCTGCTCAACAAACTGTACAACGACCGAACGCAAAAAGGCCTGCTCATCACCCATAAGTTGGATGAAGCATGCAAGCAGGTGGATGCGTGCCGCGAAGCGTCGGGAGCCTTTTTTGGTGATTTGTGGGAATGGGGCGTTCGCCACGGCCCCGACAATGGGCGTGTCACCCAACCGGAGCTCGTTAGCGCAGCACTCAGTGCCGAGCTTCTGGTCTTAGCTCGAAAAATCAAACGGATTGCTGACGGATTGGACGACGAGGTCGAACGTCAGGACTACATCGCGGCCCATGACCGTCTCAATGGCCTGGCGGGAGAGATTGAAGCGTGGCGCACCCAAGCCGAGGAGGACGCCGTCTATTGGATCGAATCACGCCGCACGCGGCACGGCGTGCCGCAGGTTTCGCTCGGAGCGGCCCCCCTTGATGTCGGCCCGGCATTACGAGAGCAACTGTTTGACCAAGTCGATTCCGTGATCTTGACGAGCGCGACCTTGTCGATCGGCGGCAAACCCAACGGGCCCTCTAAAAAACAAGGCGACCAACGGTTTGAGTTCTTCCAA
>JAJRUA010000229.1 GCA_024278035.1 Planctomycetota bacterium
CCCATGGCCAAGCCTGGTCGCAAAGTTAAAAAAGCCAATCATGGCAAACGTCCGGCCAACAGCCGCCCACGCAAGAACCGTCGTCAAAAGGTGAAAACCTAACGCAAATGCCTTGCCGGAGCAGAGCCCATCGCTGCGAGTGGCCGAAATTTGATCGTCGACCCTCAAGAAATCGACACGACTCAAGTAGTCGCCGACCTTGAGGAAATCCGCCGCTACAACCGCCAGCGCGACGCGATGGAGCAGCTTACGGCCATCGTCTTCGACGATCCCGAAAGCAACATCTGCATCGGTTATCGAGATACCACCCAAGAAGATTTCTGGGTCTCCGGCCATATGCCAAACATGCCGTTGATGCCAGGGGTGCTGATGTGTGAAGCGGCGGCTCAGATTTGCTCGTTCCAGTCGTGCCGCCACGACCTGCTGGGCTGCGAGGTGGTCGGCTTTGGTGGACTCGACAACGTACGTTTCCGCGATACGGTCCGCCCCGGCGATCGGCTGTTGATTGTTAGCCAGATCACCAAGCTCCGACGTGGCCGAATGATCGTAAGCCGCTTCCAAGAGTTCGTTGGCACCCGGCTCGTTTGCGAAGGCGAAATCCGCGCCATTCCCTTGCCCGTCGAAGAGTTAGGGACGGGGAACTAGGAATACAGGATTGGTCCTCTGCGACCCTTCCGAATTCCGCAATCCAAATTCCGCATTCAAAAATGGGCCGACGCGCACTACCCAAGGTTGATCCAAACCTCGAATTGTCTTTTCATTTACACACGGTCGAGGGCCTTCCTTCGCCCCTGGATGTGAATGAACTTTTTGGCCGAGACGCTCCGCTCGAAGTCGAAATGGGCAGCGGCAAAGGGTTGTTTCTGCAAAATGCCGCCCTCGAAAACCCTGAGCATAATTTCCTAGGCGTCGAAGTCGCTCGAAAATATGCGCAGTTCACCGCCGCACGACTTTTCAAACAAAAGCTGAGCAATGCCATTTCCGTCCAAGGCGACGGGCTAAAACTCTTTCGCGAACTGCTGCCAGACGAATCGCTCGCGGCGGTGCATGTCTACTTTCCCGACCCTTGGTGGAAACGCCGCCACCGAGTGCGCCGGGTGCTTAACGAGGCATTTCTTTCGGATATCGTTCGCACGCTCAAGCCCCAGTGCCGGCTGCACTTCTGGACCGACGTCAAAGAATATTTCGACGCGACCCTCAAGCTAATCGCAGAAAAAACGCCACTGGTCGGGCCGCTTGAAGTACCCCAACGCGAAGCCGAACACGATCTCGATTACCGAACCCACTTCGAGCGTCGCACCCGGATGAACGAAGACCCCGTCTATCGGGCGCAATTTGTGAAAGAGTGAGCTTGGTGGGGTTAGGGGTTAGTCGTTAGATTCTTCAGGGAATTCACTGGCCAAACCTTGCCATGAATTGCAGAACATGTCTTCGCCCTGAAAGGGCAAAATACGATAGCCCAGGGCGCGAGCCCTGGGACATGTGAAAGGAAAGCAGCGAAGCCCTGAAAGGGCGACCTACAAACAGGCTCGCTATGCCGCCCTTTCAGGGCTCCATTGGTAACACGGCAAGAGACCCAGGCTCGCGCCCTGGGCTGCCCTATTTTCCCCTACAGGGCATTTCGGTTGTTTGGGCACGACTCGACTTGCCCACTGAAATTTCTGAGGAACCAGTTACTAGAAACTTGTACTGGCCACGTAGTGCGGCCCTAACGACTTCCTCTAAACCGTTTCGTAAGTACGACTCGATTCGCCATCACTGCCCGAGCGAAAATTGTCTAACGCGATGTCATACAATTTTTGTCCACAAGGCGTTGGATACTCGCCGATCAGACAGGCTTGGCAAAGCTGCTCGGCGGGCTTATTGACCGCTCGGGCAATCGAATCCACCGGCAGATAGCGAAGTGAATCGGCCCCTAATTCGTCGGCCATCGCTTGGAACATCTGTTCGGTTGTCTGTCCCTCTTTTTCGAACTGCGGCGCAAAGAGCTGACCGATCGTCGACATGTCGATGCCGTAAAAACAGGGAGCCTTGATTGGCGGGCAAGCAACTCGAACATGAATCTCTTTCGCCCGACCAATCTCTCGAATCTTTGTAATCAAGACCCGCATCGTGGTCGAACGGACGATCGAATCTTCGACTAACAGCACTTTGCGGCCTTCGAGCACTTCGGGAAGCGGCGTGTACTTCGCAGCCGCCTTGGCGGCCCGGTCGCCGGTTTCGATAAAAGTACGGCCAGAATATCGATTGCGGATTAGCCCCTCGGTGCTCGGCACACCCAGCTTGTAGGCCATCGCGTCGGCGGCCGCTTTGCTTGTGTCGGGCACAGGCACGACGATGGTTTCCGAATCGATCTCGATATCCTCAACCCGGGCCAATTCTTCGCCCAAGGTCTTGCGAGAGAGATAAACACTGCGTCCATCCAGAGTACTGGCGACGTTGGCAAAGTAAATCCACTCAAAAAAGCAATGCGCCCGACGTGGATTGTCGCTGAATCGGTCAACGCTGATTTTTCCGTTCGCAATCGTGACAGCTTCGCCGGCTTCAAGCGACTTGACCGACTCAGAGGCAAATCCCAAATTCACGAGCGCGACGCTCTCGCTTGCTGCGGCAAAAAGGGGACCTTCGACTGCATAACACATCGGCTTGATGCCCAGCGGATCGCGAGCTACCAACATTTCGCCCTGAGCGTTGAGTATCGCTAAGCTGTAAGCACCGTCAAAACGCGTGGCCAAATGACGCATTACGTCGATCATCGGCATCCGACGATCGCCCGACAGCTCGCGGCTAATCTCGTGCATGATGATCTCGGTGTCGGTTGCCCGAGTGAGATGATGGTCGTCTTCATCAAGCAGCTTATCGCGAAGCTGAGTGTAGTTGGCAAGCTGGCCGTTGAAGGCAAAACTAAACCACTTGTGCTTTTGCAAATGATGCCGCTCGAACGGCTGGGCGTAACTGCAATCGTCGGCACCACAAGTAGCATACCGGACGTGGCCGATAGCCGCCGAGCCCGCGTACTTACGCATCAGGCTTTCCGACTTGCCCTTGTGGTTCATCCGGAAGGCCTGGTTTACGGTTCCCAGCTTGCGATGGGTATCGAGCAACTGCTGCCGTTTAGAATTGTAGCTAGTCATCCCCGCCGAAAGCTGACCGCGATTTTGGATATCTAAAAGCATACGGGGCATCAATCGCGAAATTTCGCCAGGCCCCTGCGGCGGACAGAGGGGGCTGACCTCCTCGCCCGAAAGATGAAAAATGGCGGCAACACCGCACTCGTGATTCAGTTCGCTCATTGGAAAAGGCTAGCGTTGTTAGGCTGAAAGGAACTGATTGATGGACATATCGAGGCATGGCTAATTCAATAGCCGCGACTCGACAAGACGTCGGAGCCGTAACATGCAGCCCCGATTCTATGCCACGACAGCCAATCTCTCAACCACCCCAAACCGCCGACTAAAATCACTCCTCGCTTGGCACCACCGCATGAGATTGCAAATCTTCTAAATCGACGAACTCCAAAGTGGTCATATGCGTGGCTTCGAGCACGACCGGCGGGGCCATGCCAGC
>JAJRUA010000230.1 GCA_024278035.1 Planctomycetota bacterium
CCCGTCGTCGGCAATGCCGTCATCCAGGCGAACCCGCACTCGCATCAGCTCCGGATGCGTCGTCGGAAGCCGACGGGTGACGGTGGCGTTGTAGTGCTTTTGGCGTAGCGAAGCGGCTTCGTCCTCCGGAAGGGCGGTCTCGTTGGTCCCCATCGTCTCTTCTTGTCCTGTCGCGCGCGGCGCGGTGTGTGGCCGGTGTGGCGTAGTTTGGCACCCTGAATGCCATGGTGAGAGGATAAGAATAACCATCCCACCGGCCCTCGGCTACCGCCAAGCAGCTCTTTTTGCAGCAATTCTCAAAGAGCCGTCGGAAGAAGCTACGCACCGTTGCAAAACCGTTGCAAAACCTCGTTTCCAGCCAGTGGCCCGAAACGCCCAGCATCAACGTCATTCCAACAATTCCCCCCTCCGAATGAGCGAAGCTCTATCCCTCACCCCCTTGCAGACAAGCCATGAGCATCGGCGGCCGAAGTGGGCGGGGAGCCAAGGGGTTTTAGTTTCGCAATGCTCCCGGCCCCCTGGCCGAAAAAAAAATCTTGGAGGGTGAACGAGGTTTTCGGGAATCTCACGGGTGGCCCCGATGCCGTTCCCCCGCCAGGATGGCGGGGCTATAGCCTCGCCATCTTGGCGGGGGAGATTGCATGTTGCCGGGCTTATGCCTTCGCCCCTTCGTAGGTGCGTTTCGATCCGTCGCCCGACTGGTCATTCTCCAGCGCAATCTCGTACAGCTTTTGGCCACAACCTGTGGGATATTCGCCCGTGATGCAGGCTTCGCAAAGGTCACTCGATGGCCTTTGGATCGCTCGGGCAATCGACTCGGTCGGCAAGAAACGCAACGAGTCGGCCCCCAGTTCGTCGGCCATTTTGGTGTAGATCGTCTCGATATCGTCCTCGCCGGCAAGGAACGGGGGAGCAAACAGTTCGCCGACGGTGGACATGTCGATGCCATAAAAGCAAGGCGCAACAATTGGCGGACAGGCCACCCGGACGTGTATCTCTTTCACGTGGCCAATGTCACGAAGGCGGTCGATGAGCACCCGCATGGTAGTGGATCGGACGATCGAATCTTCGACCAGTAGAATTCGCTTGCCTTCGAGCACCTCGCGTAGGGGGGTGTATTTTGAAGCAACCTTGGCAAGTCGGGCGTCGCCCCCTTCGATAAAAGTACGGCCCGAATAACGGTTGCGCATGAGGCCCTCGACACAAGGGATACCCAGCTTGTAGGCCATCGCGTCCGCAGCCGCTTTGCTGGTGTCGGGCACGGGGACCACAACCGTTTGGTCGTCGATCGTGAGTGATTCTCGTTCGGCCAATTCTTCGCCGAGCGCTTTGCGCGTGAGATAGACGCTACGGTCTTCCATCGTACTGGCGACGTTCGCAAAGTAGACCCACTCGAAGAAGCAATGGGCACGGCGGGGCGATTCCGCGAATTGGTCGATACTCAGCTTGCCGCCGGTGATGGTGATTGCATGGCCTGGGGCGAGGGAGTGGATGCTGTCAGGCGCAAAGCCAAGGTTCAGCAGCGCGACACTTTCGCTGGCCGCGGCAAAGAGCGAACCCTCCACGGCATAAGAGACCGGCTTCATGCCAAGCGGGTCACGGGCAACGAGCATTTCTCCATTGGCGTTGATAAGGGCAATGCTATAGGCCCCGTCAAATCGCTGGCTGACTTCGTGCATGATTTCCAGCAAGGAAGGCCGGCGTTCGCCCGACATTTGCCGAGCGATTTCGTGCATCATGATCTCCGTGTCGGTCGCAAGGGCCACATGGTGTTCGTCTTCTTGGAGAATCTCGCTGCGCAGCTCGGCGTAGTTCGCAAGCTGGCCGTTGAAGCCAAAGGCGAACCACTTGCGTTTGGTCAAATGGCGATGCTCAAACGGCTGGGCGAAGTTCACATCTTCACGGCCACAAGTGGCATAGCGGACGTGGCCAATCGCGGCGGGGCCCGAGTAACGCTGCATGATCGCCTCCGCTTTGCCCCGATGGTTGAGGCGGAAGGCTTCGCTAACGCTGCCGAGTTCTTTGTAGGTTTCAAGCAGCAGGTCGCGGCCACCTTGCCAGGCAGTCATGCCGGCGGAGAGTTGGCCCCGATTCTGGATATCGAGCAACATACGAGGCATGAGTCGAGAGGCTTCGCTTGGTCCCTGGGGGGGGCTAAGCGGACTCACGGGCCCTGGCAGGTGGTAAATGGCGGCAATGCCACACTCATGGCGAGGACTATCCTCCGCAGCATCATCGGAAGGGGCGAGGGGCATGCTTGTCAGCTTATTGGGTGGCAAAAGACCGGAGGGAGAGGGGGGCTAGCAGACGCCTCCCCGTAAGACGGGCCATTCTACGCGAACCGGGCCAAGAAAGAACGGCCCCGCTGTTGTCTTTTGCTCTTGTCGTTTATCCATTGGGCCGTTTATCCATTGGGACAGACGGGCAACGGGGCCGAAGAGGGAACCACGACGGAACGAAGGAACGGATGGCAAAAAGGCGCTAGTTGCTAGGCGCTAGTTCTCAGTCGGTCACTTCTAACTAGCGCCTAGTGGTCTGTCAGACGTAAAAACCAGGGTTGCTTTGCTTGTCCAGATCGCAGCTACTCTTGGAAACCTACTCGAACCAAGGAGGGTTCCCATGGAAAAGAAGTAGATCGTGCGTCTGACGGAAGTAGAACGTGAATCGTGCCGTGAAGTGATTCGGAAGCTGACAGGAACCAGTCAGAAAGTACGGCGTGCCCCAATTCTTCTTAAGGCCGATGCGGATGGCCCGTCGTGGACTGACGAGCAGATCGCCGAGGCATTTTGCTGTCGAACGAAGACGGTCGAAAACATTCGGCAGCGATTGGTTGAACGTGGGTTTGAACGAACGCTGGAACGCAAGAAATCTCAGGTAGCAGCGGCACAAAACTTCTCGACGGTACCCAAGAAGCCAAGGTGATTGCGATGCGACTCGGTTCACCGCCTAAGGGCTATGGGAACTGGACGCTTCGTCTGTTAGCTCGAAAGGTCGTTGAACGGAAGATCGTGGGATCGATCAGTCACGAAACGGTTCGACAAACGCTTAAAAAAACGGCATGACGAATCCGAAAATAGAGTACTGGGTCATTCCTCCAGAATCTGACGCGGAGTTCGTGGCGAACATGGAAAACGTGCTGGAAACCTATGAAAAACCCTATGACTGTTCCCATCCGGTGGACTCATTCTCAAACTGCCTGCTTCGATTGGCACGGAGTGGCTTGTCGATCTGATTGCCAAGCTGCAAGCCGAGGCCACACGATGATCCCCGCCGATCTCCAAAAGGTGCAAGTTTGGATCGCTTCGACGCCCGTCGATATGAGAAAATCGTTCGATGGGCTAGCCGAGGTGGTGCGTAGCTTTCTGGGCCACGATCCACTCTCCGGCAGCCTGTTCGTGTTCCGGAACAAGGGAGGTCATTTGGTAAAGATACTGTGGTGGGATCGGGATGGTCTGGCGATTTACTACAAGCGTTTGGAACGTGGCGAGTTTCGATTCCCTCGGACGGGCAAGCCGGTGATCGAGATCACGAGCAAGCAGCTTTTGCGGTAAAATGGGGGCCGGACTCATTGTTGGCCGGCAGGGTGAGACCGACGCTCTTTTTCTGCAACCCTCAGAACGAATCTTGCGGCGTAAAGGCAGGTTTCTTGTAGTGGCCGATTCTTCCAAAACTTTTTCTTGGGCCGGGAGGGTGGGCAATCATGGAAATATAAACTCCTTCGGACTTCGCTCCGGTCGCTTACGCTCGCGACTCGCCTACGAGAGGTTGTGGGGCGTCTTCTCAAAAAATCGAGAGCAATTGTTGGAACGACGCGAGGGTTGGAGTTTTTGGGCCGGGGGCCGAAAATTGAGGGGAAGACACTCTACTCGCTTTGCGAATCGGAGAGCAATTTCTGGGCTCCGCCGACGACCCGCTTCCAATCGAACGCCGGTCCCGGATCGGTTTTGTTCTTTTGGATATGGTAGTGCCCGAGGATGCCTTGGAAATTACGCAACTGAGCGTCGGGCAATTTGTGAGGGATCACTTCGCCCGTGGCATCTTGAGGGTAGGTGCAAGTGAGCTTCGGGAAAACTCGGCAAAGCGTTGCGGTGAGTTTAGTCAGCGAGTCGTACTGCTCTGGAGTGAAGTCGTACTGGTAAAGCAGGGTGCTTTGGATTTCGCCAACGATGATCGCATTGCGGGCGGGGTGGCCTGTGAAGTTAGGAGTCCGTATGCCAAGGCCCCCCATGCCATCGCCAAGCGTCGCTGGCAACGTCATCTGTACGCGTCCGTCGGGGCCCGCCTTGTACCAACGGTCAAGCGTTTGCCGACTTTTTGGGGAGTAGGCCCCTGCTTGGGCGATTTCGACACCGATCGAGCGGCCATTGGAGGTCGTCGCATGCCAGGCGCGTTCTTTGAGGTCGAGCGTCTGGTAGATCGTACCGTCAATATCCACCATAAAGTGAACACTCAAGCAACGGCCATCGTGGAGAACCTGAAAACAACGCCGACTGACGCCACAAACGTCGTAGTGCATCACGAACTGATCGACGACCTCACGCAGCTCTTCGAGCGACCATCCGCCGCCGCGTAGCCGCTCAATGTCTTCGGCATTGAGCGTTGCCTTGCGGAGGCCGTACCGATTGGGGCTGTCGAGATTCGCATCTTCGACCGAAGCCTTCCAGTCGGCCCGTTCCCAAGGGCTGAACCGACGTTCGGTACGGTAGGCATCGTATCCGCCCGGATCCATCCACAGGACAACGGGAACCGTGGTGTGGAACAATTGGCCACAGACGACAATCTCATCCCCACGGCGAGGAAGCAGCTCTCCCACCTCCTCGGCGGTCGCCCCGCTTAGGGTTAAGAGAACGACCAAGAGAGCGCGCATCGGGTGAATCATGAGTGCCCTTCGGGAAAAGGTGTAGCAAGCAAGCGTGTTGCTAGTCTATCCCCAATTGCCTCGTCTCGCTTGTCACTTTGCGCGGCAATGTCTCGTTCGAGCGCCGGCCCGTCCACTTCGTTCGGTTGGTTCGATAGCAGATGGCGAGCCCCCATGTTAGGCTGTTATCTTGCGACACTTTTCCCGTTTCTCCTTTGTTCCCCCGTAAGTTCTATGATTGTCGGCATACCCCAAGAGGTAAAATCAGACGAGTACCGTGTTTCCCTGCTACCGGTGGGGGCCGAGGAATTGGTCCGCCGTGGCCATAAGGTCCTTTTTCAGAAAGGGGCGGGCGAGGGCTCTGGCTTGCCGGATGGGTTGTATGCCGAGGCTGGAGCGACCCTGGTCGAAGGGCCCGAGCAAGTTTTCGGCGAGGCAGACCTGATCGTTAAGGTCAAAGAACCGATGCCCGAGGAGTGGCCCCTGATCCGTGCCGACCAAACCCTCTTTACCTATTTCCATTTTGCCGCCGACCTCGCTTTGACCGAGGCCATGCTCGCCACGGGCTCGACAAGTGTTGCCTACGAAACGCTCGTCGATAGCCAGGGCCGTTTGCCGCTGCTAACCCCCATGAGCGAAGTCGCTGGGCGGATGAGTATTCAGGAAGGTGCCAAGTACCTCGAAAAACCCCAAATGGGTCGCGGCATTCTCCTAGGTGGGGTGCCCGGTGTTGCGCCGGCCAACATTACGGTCCTGGGCGGGGGTGTCGTCGGAGCGAACGCAGCCAAGATCGCTGCCGGCTTCCAAGCGAACGTCGCCATTCTCGATATCAACATGGATCGGCTCCGTTACCTCGACGATACCATGCCTGCCAACGTCGATGTTTTGTTCAGCGATCGTCACACGATTCGTCAGCAACTCGAACAGGCGGATCTCGTGGTAGGGGCTGTGCTGATCCCCGGTGCGAAAGCCCCCCGACTTGTCGAACGCGAAGACCTCAAGCGAATGAAGCATGGTAGCGTCATCATCGACGTGGCCATCGACCAAGGGGGGTGCATCGAAACGAGTCGCCCCACGTCGCATGCCGAGCCGACTTACATGGTAGACGACGTGCTCCACTACTGCGTGACGAACATGCCGGGGGCCGTGGGCCGTACCAGCACATTCGCTCTCTGCAACGTCACGCTTCCGTACGTCTTACAAATCGCACAGGAAGGGATCGAGGCCGCCGCTGCTGCCTCGGCA
>JAJRUA010000231.1 GCA_024278035.1 Planctomycetota bacterium
CCCAGATGTCAAGCTGGGAGAGGCTCTGGGTGGACCGATAGGGCCGGAAACGCAAGGGAATAATGAGGGGACTCCGACGATCTGCTAGATCGCGACTGTCGGAGTCGATTGCGGGTATGCAGAAATGCTTCGATAGGGGCCAGCTACTCGTCCGCGTAGACCCGGGTGTTGACTTCTTTGGTGATTGGCTGCTGGAGCCCGTCGGTTTTGACGTGTACGCGGACGCGTTGGTCGCCAGGGCGGACGCCTTGGGCTTGGACACGCAAAGTGGTCTCGGCCTTGGGTGCTAGCTGGGGAAGCGGCGCGAAGGTAACCCGCTCGCCTTGGATGGTGTGACGAGTTTCGCCTTGGCCAGAGAGGGCTCGCATTCCTGGCGGCATGACGACGACGACTTCTACGTTGGTGGCTGCTTTGGAGCCTTGGTTTGCGACGACGATTTCGTAGGTTGTTTCGCCGCCCACTTCGATGAGACCTTGTCGGTCGGTGACTTCAAAAGTGAGCGCTGCGAGGCCTTCCACCTGGACGGCCTTTTCGGCTCGATCTTCTAAAGTTTGTCCTGCGTTGGTCGAAGCTTGGATGATTTGTTCGCCTGCCTCGACGGGAAGGGCGACCAATTCGACCGTTCCACGCTCGTTGGCTGGCAACTCGGCAAGGCTCCAGCGTACGCTGTGGTCAGAGGCATCGTATTCGCCCAAGTTATTTGCACTAACAAATTGCAAGCCCTTGGGAAGCTTGGTTACAAGCTGTACCTCTTGGGCGGTTGCGGTGCCAGGGTTGTCGACGCTGATACGATAGGTGGCCGGGCGTTCAAGATAGCGGCGCTGTGGGCCTTCAATAGTCAGAAGTAACTCGGGAGCGATGACCTCGAATTCGCAACTAGCTTCGACTCGTAGGTTGGCATCGGCCCGTGCGGTCATGACGTTGTTGATTTTTCCTGCTTGTTCTGCAGTCAGAATCAAATCCATCCGGCGCGATTCGCCCGGTCGGAGTGTTCCGATCTCGTATTCGAGGGCAGGCCCTGCTTCGTGGCTAACGCCTTGGGGTAAATTCTCGATAAGCATAACTCCGGTCGCGTCGCCGCTGCCGGGGTTTGAGATTTCGATTTGTACGATATGTTGCTCTCCTTCGAGCACCTGGGGACCGCTGGTAAGTCGGAGTGCCAGTTCAGGACGGGTGCAGAGAGACTTGGCTGAAGCTTGGGCTGCCATCGTGACGGTTGCGACACTGCCGAGTTCGCCTTCTTCGACGGGAATCAGCTCCATCTCGACGGTGCGCTCTTCGCCAACAGAGAGAGTGCCTAGGTCCCAGACGACTTTGGTGCCCGAAACCGCAGCCCGGGGCGCGGTGCCGACAAGCTCGGTACCGAGTGGCACTTCGTCGTAAACTTGCACGTTCTGGGCGGTGCGTTGGCCCGTGTTTTGGACTCGAATTGCTATGGTGCAGCGTTTACCGACTTGAATTTCCTCGGGAGCAAGTTTTAAGATCGTGATCGAAGGGGTCTGCTCGCCCTCGAGCAACTGCTCGCCAGGGCGACCCGTGCCGGGGCGATTGGTGATTCCAGGCGTGGGGGTGATTCTCTCGCTGGCGGTTTCTCGTTGTGCCGTGAGGGGCGCGATGGGGGTTCGTGTTGGTGGTTGTTTGACGTTAAGCGGTTGGTCGATCCCAAAGGCAGGTGCCGGACGTTGCGTAACGGTTTTGGTGCGAGCAGACGCACCGAATCCTACCGGGGGGGCTCCCAGCTCGGGTGGGGATTGCTCGTAGCGGCTGCTTGGCTGGTTGGCAGCTTTTTGCGGCAAAGGACGTGGGTTGAACATCGCCTCGGAGGCGGCTTCGGCAGTGTTGTTGTTTGGCGGGTTGGATGCGACTGGAAGCGGAGAAGCTGGGGCAGTGGTTGCGTTAAGAGGCTTGGCTTCAAAAGCGTCGGCTTCTTTGGTTTGCTGCTTGCCTGCTCGAAGGGGATTTGCACTAGGTCCTTGTCCACGGGCCACATTGGGGCTACCGACAGGCTCCGAGGGTGCCGACGGTTCTTCGAGGAGACTCTCTTCTGTTTGAGCGACATTGGCTTCGGTTTTCAATTCAGAAGTGCCGAACGGGTTGGCGGCAACCGAAGCATAACGATCGCCTAAGAGAGACGTGCTGGAGGTTTTCAAGGAAACCTTAGGCTCAGCAGCAAGTGTTGCGGAGGGCTCTTCAGCGGTCAATGAATAGCGAGCTTGCTTTGGCTTGTCGGCCTCTACTTTGTCGGCAGGTAGCTTAGGCGTTTCCTCAGCGAACATGTTCTTTAGGCGATCGCTATCGATCGGAGCGCTGTGCGCGATTTCGCTGGGCGCTGCGGTTTCTTCGATTTGAGTGCCTGTGACATAGTGATGAACGCCCCAGCCTGCGCCGGCGAGCGTAGCGACTGAAAAGCATAACGGAACAGCAACGCGGCGTGTAAGCGAACGTGACTGACGAACTGATACTTTATTTTCCATGGAAAAACCCCGGTTCTACCGATGTGTGTTCCGACTTAAAAGACTACGAGCGACCCTGCGGAGGATGTCGAGGGGGCGATATTTAGCAAAACGCCGACCTGAGTGCTAGGCCACTCCAGAGGCACCCCCTCATTTCGGGGGGTGCGGAGCCGGACTCGCTAGGCTTTTTGTGCCTTGGAGAGAAACATCCGTTCGGACTCGTGTCGGTGCTACCCTCGTGAGGGAAGGCGTAGCTCGCGAAATTCCCGAACCTGCCGGCTTCTAGCAGTCGTTGCATTTGGGCATAAGGAGAACCTTTAGCGAGGAAGCGGTCCTCCAAATCCGGGCCGCCCGTTATGCGACAATGATCGGCTCAGCGAATTCCCCTGCAACCGTCCCGGATATCCCTTCCACTCCAACGTCAAAGCCTGCTAGCAAAGCTAGCAATCGCTGCCTGAGAAGAAGCCTGTTCCTGCACCGAGGCTACTACCCCGCATCGCGGAGCAACTCGCCCTCGCCACAGAGAATCGCCTTGAGCCGCTCGAATTCCTGGTGGTTCTTAAAGTGGAGCGTAATTCGGCCCCGGCCTTTTACCGTCTGACGAAGGTCGACTTTGGCCCCTACGGCCAACCGTAGCTGCTCTTCGATTTGGAGTAAGTGCTCGCTCGCCCCGGGATTGGCTGACTTGGCTTTGCCATCTGCCGTGACGACGGCAAAGGGCTCGGCATCGGCCCGGTGGATGTGATCTTGCACCAGCTGCTCGGTCGCTCGAACCGAAAGCGATTCGCTCTTAATCTGCTTCGCAAATTGCCGCTGC
>JAJRUA010000232.1 GCA_024278035.1 Planctomycetota bacterium
GAGTGTCTCTTCGGGCGAAGAGGCTGGGGGCTTATCAGAGGGTTTCATGGTTCTTCACCCAATGGAGAGCGGCGGGGCGTCAGCCCCTCGATTTCGTGGCGGAAAGAATGTTTATGCGGCAGCGAGTATCGCGGGGGGGGCTAACACCCCACCGCTCGCTTTGCGGTGACAATGTTTTAATGATCGGGTCTTCGGTAGGTTGTCAGATACGGAAAATTGATGTTTCGACGCAAGATCAACGGACTCGATGCTCTAGGGGGGGTGGTTGGCTCTGGGTGCTAGCATTCGATAGGCTGGGGGGAGAAATCTGGTGGTGATGAAACCTCCTCTCCAGGATGGAGAGGCTATGTGGCCCTTATGGAACGACGGTGAGATACGACGTGCCTCGACGCAATTCTAAAACTCTGGGCCTGCCGCCATTGCGTCTGCCTCCGCTGCGTCTGCCTCCATTGTGGCTTGAGTTGGGGCTCGTGTTTTTGGTCTTCTTCGTTGCCGGCAGCGATGCGGCTCCCCACCGGAACGAAGCCCATTATCTCACGCGACTCAAGCACTTTTGGGACCCCGGCTGGTGTGCGGGCGATCTGTTTCTTGAATCGCCGGATGCTCATTTCACGGTGGTTTGGCTCTTTGGCTGGGTGACTCGCTTTGCTTCGCTTGAAGCGACCGCTTGGATTGGCCGCGTGCTTACATGGGGCCTATTGGCTTGGGGTTGGACTCGTCTCGCAAGACTCGCCGCTCCAAGGCCTTGGATTGCCCCGCTCACCGCAGCCCTGTTCGTTACGCTCACTGAACAGACGCACCTGGCAGGCGAATGGGTCATCGGAGGTTTTGAGGCAAAGTGCGTTGCTTACGCCTTCCTCTTTTTTGGTCTCGCCGATTGGATCACAGGGCGATGGAATCGTGTGTGGATCCTGCTGGGCATCGCAAGCGCTTTTCATGCTTTGGTAGGGGGGTGGTCGGTTGTGGCGCTGCTGGGCGTTTGGGCCATCGCGGAGGGCCGCCGGCCCCCTTGGAGAGCCATGCTGCCAGGGCTCCTTACGGGTGGGGTGATTTCGTTGCTCGGTGTCGTGCCCGCTCTGGCATTGACGCACGATGCGCCACCTGAGCTAACGGCCCAGGCAAACCAAATTTATGTTTTCACGCGATTGCCCCATCACTTGGCACCCTTCAGCCAGCCGAGCGGCTGGCTCGTCGAGCGAATTCTACGGTTTGCGATCGGCCTTGCGATCTTCTTCATGCTCACACGTCAACTTCTCGGGCGCAATGCAAATAAAAATTCGGTCGATCAGCCAGACGCCTTGCGGCGGCTCGCTTGGTTCGCTTACGGTTTGCTAGCGATTGCAGCGGCTGGCCTGTTGATCGAAGTTCTGCTGATCGACCAACCCGCAAGAGCGGCTAGCCTGCTTCGTTATTACTGGTTCCGCATGGGGGACATTGGACCGGCCATCACTTCTTCGCTAATGATGGGTGCTTGGCTAGGAAAGGGACTCTCCGAGCATCGTCCGCGAGTGCAAGCCATGGCCACAGCTTGCGTCATCGCCCTGGCCGTTTGGGGAGTGGGCCAGCATGTTGTCACACGCTTCCAGGAACCGGCGCCACCAGCCGATCAGAGAATGCGCGATCCGGGGGCTTGGGAAGAAATGTGCGAATGGGTCCGTGAGAATACCCCCGAAGACTCGCTGTTTCTCCTTCCTCGCCTAAGCCACACCTTCAAATGGCGCACCGGTCGCCCCGAGGTGGTCACCTGGAAAGACGTGCCACAAGACCCGGCAAGCCTTGTCGAATGGCATCGGCGTGCCAGGGACGTGTACCAAATTGGCCACTGGCCCACAGGCGAACCCCGCTGGACCCGTTCGCTCGCCTCGCTCGGTGCCACTCGCCTAAAAGAGTTGGCCGCCACGTACGGTGCGGACTTCGTTCTCGACCAAGCCCCTCGACGTGACGCGGGGCGTTACGACCGCTACCGAGCAAGCCTACCCGTGATGCACCGAGTGGGGCCCTATACGCTTTACGATCTCAGAGGAAAAAGGCGACTGCTCAGCGACGCGGAGTAATTACGATAAGCACTGCTGAATCCGTTGTTGCATGATTTGGCCCATGAGATCGTGCAGGCCGAGGGGGGCCGTGACTTGGTGGCGGATGTTCGGAAACGCTTCGGCAGCTTGGGCGGTGAGGCGAGGAATGTCTTCGCTGACGTGTCGACCGGGTGAGAGAAAATAGGGAAAGACGATCACGGTCGTAGCCCCCTGCTCGGCACAACGGACAAACGCGGCGTCGATCGACGGTTCGGCGATTTCCATGTGCGCCGGCTCAACGATCGACAAGCCCGACACGCGGCGGAACATGGCAACGACCTCAAGAAGCAGGTCGTTGCTCTCCGAACGACGCGAACCATGATCGACGACCAGGATGGCCGTCGTCTTTGGGTCGAGGCCAAAGTCGCCAAAGAGTCGGTCGTTGAGGCATGCATTGGACATGTTTCACTAGCCCCCTTACACCCTTTTATCCGCGCCTACGACGGAATTATCAGAAACACGACGGGGCTAACAAGCCATTTTCACTTTTGCACAGGGGCCGACCGTGACGATCGCAGCTTGGTTGAGGGGGTACGCCTTGGCGACACGTGCGAGGTCGTCGGTCGTTACCGCGTCGAGTTGGTCGAGGTCCTCACGCAACGGACGATAGTCGCCACGCAATAACCATCCACCGCCCAGGCTAAACAACCGATTGCGTGGTTTTTCGCTTCCAAGCACGACACGAGATTTTACTTTGCTCTTCGCTTGAGCAAGCTCTGTCTCGCTGGGTGGTTTTGTGACGGACTCGGCAAGAATCTCTTGGACCAGGGCAAGGTTCGATTCAATCGATTCCGGTTCGCAAGCAAGCCAGGTGTAAAACATGCCGACCCCTTGGTAGTCGTAATGCCCCAGGCTTGCCGACTCGGCTAATCCGGAATCCACCAATCGCCAGTACATACGGCTGCCCGAATCGTCGCCCAAGATCGTCGCGAGCAATTTTGCGGCATAACGATCCGCCGATTCGCCGGGAGGAGCCGAGCTTAATAGCAAAGCGTACTGCTGCGAGGCGGAGGCCCGCTCAAAGGTCTCTTGGGCGACGTGGTTAACGACCGTGGGCTGTTCGCGCGTCGTTTCAACCGTCGCCCAATCGCCACACGCCTTCTCCGCCTGTTCGACGAGAGCATCGAAATCGACTTTTCCTGCGGCGGCAAGCACGATATTGCCCGGTGTGTATCGCTTCTCAAAATAGTTGCGCATCGCCTCGGGCGTTAGCGCCCCAACCGACTCGGCCGAGCCGAGTACACTGCGGGTGATCGGGTGATCACCAAAGCAAAGCGATTTCAAGCGGTCGTCCCTACCGAAAGGGGGTTGGTCAAGGTACATCTCGATCTCTTCGAGGATGACCTTTTTCTCCATCTCAAAATCTTCGGTGCGAAGGCTCGGACGAAGGATATCTGCCAACAGGTTGATCGACGCCCCTTGGTACTCTGGCAGTAACGAAGCGTAGTAGACCGTGCTCTCTTCGCTGGTGAAGGCGTTGTAATGGGCGCCCATTTCGTCGAACTCACGGTTGACTTGCTCGGCGGTCCGATGAGGCGTTCCCTTGAACACCATGTGCTCAAGGAAATGGCTAACACCGGCCACTTCGTCTGTCTCATCTCGGGCACCCGTTCCGACGAAGAACCCCAGTGCGAGCGAATGGGCCGCATCATTGACTTCGGCGATGACCTCAAGGCCGTTAGCGAGCGTATGGCGACGGAATTGCATTGAAAGGTAGTGGGGCGGTGGGCAGTGACAAAAAAATGGCGAGCCATCGGCGTTAGCCGTCGGAGGTTTCATGCAGGGTAGGAAGCACCAGCGGCTCCGCCCCCAGCGTCACCATCGTAAAATCTTTCGGGGGATTCCGCTTCAGGTAAGCGTTAATCGTCTCAGCCGTTACCGCATCGACCAAATCGCTCAACTCTTCCAACGGGCGAATGCGGCCCAGGTGTCGCCAATCACGCGCCAAAGAGCCGGCACGGGCGGAGGTCGATTCTTGTTGCAAGATGAGAGCACTTTTGATGCGGGCCTTGAGGCGAGAGAGTTCGTCGTTGCTCACCCCTTCGGCAAGACGAAGGAGTTCGGCAAAAGTCACGTCGAGCGTTTCTTGGGCCCGTTCGGCAGTGGTGCCGGCGTAGCAAATGACGGCAGCCCGATCGATTTGCGTCTGGAGCGATGCATAAACCGTGTAGCAAAGGCCTCGCTTTTCGCGTACTTCCGTAAAAAGCCGCGAACTCATGCCGCCCGACAACACGCCGACCGCCGCCCACGCTTGGAAATAATCTTCGTGCTTATAGGGTATCGACGGAAAGGCGATGCCGATGTGCGATTGGCTCGACTCGTAATCGAGGTGGCCATTTCCCGTGGGAGTCGATTCTTCGATCTCTAGCGACGACGCGCTCGGCTGCCAATTGCCAAACAGGCGTTCGACTTCAGAACAAACGGCTTTCCAGTCAAAACGGCCCGAGACGGCAAGGATGGTTTGGTCGGGTGAGTAACGCTCGGCATGGAAACGGGCAATTTCGTCAGCCGTGATGGCCAGGATATCTTCGGCTTTGCCCGTACTTGAACGGCCCCAAGGCGCGCCATAGTGACGAAGCCGCAGATCGTTCATCAATTTTTGTGCGGGCTCGTCCTCCACGCCGCGTAGCTCTTGCAAGCAAACTTGCTTGCCCGCGTCGAGTTGTTCGCTCGGCAAACGGGGACGCAAAATCAAGTCAGCATAAATTGCCAGTGCGGGAAGAAGGTTCTCCGCCAGAGTGCTTGCGCTGTAGGTAGCGTGAGTGACACCAACCGATTCGCCCCGTTCAACGCCCAAGGCATCGAGGTCGTTCACGAAGGCCCGTCCGTCTCGATCGCCTGCACCACGGAGCATCATCTCACAAGTGAGCGATGCCAAACCGAGTCGGTCCACCGGATCGTAACAGCAGCCAGCAGGCGTCAGCAGCGAAAACGCGGCGGACTCGAAGGCCGTGGACGGTTCGCCCACCAGGATCATTCCGTTGGCCAATTGGTGGTGGTAAGCTGGCGTTGTCGGCAGTTCACGAATAGCGGGGGCAATCTTCGGCACGCGATGGCTTGTGTTCTCAGGAGGACAGTAGGCTTTACCTATTCAGCGACGCCGGCCCGACCAGCGTACGTGAGCGACACTACCGCCCAAGCCCTATTTCCGCTAGCCCCGTGGACTAGCTGGCTACCCAATCCACCGCCTTATACAGCGTCTTCGTACGACGGAAGCCGAGGCTTTCGTACATTCGGACAGCAGCCACATTTTCAGAAGTGACTTCCAAACAGGCCCGCTCAAGACCGAGCGACTGAAAACCGAACAGAGCCGCTCGCACGAGCGCCCGCCCCAAGCCGCGCCCCCGGTGCCACGGCGTGACCCCGACGTTTTGGATACTGCCGTACCGGGTCGTCGTGCGGATTCCCTGGATCGTGCCGCACGGTTCGGGAGCCCCCGTGCCGAGCGTACATTCGATAAGCCAAGTCGCTTCGGGAAGAAATCCGGGCTTCTCACTAATCTCTTGCATTAACCGTCGGCAGCCCTCTTCCTTTGCCAAGCAGTCGAACACCTCAGCGTCGATCTCTTCCTGAAAACTCAGATGCTTCGCCTCGGCATGGTCCTTCAGCCGATTGGGCGACCAAGCAACATACTGGTACCCCAGCGGCAAAGCGGGCGGATGCCAAGTGCCTTTCCTAGAACCTATCGGAAAGTCTCCAGCGGTCAAAAAAGATCGAGGTACCCAACCGTTTTGGGACGTGCCGCAAGACCGATGCAAGTCGATCTCCATCCGGAACCGTTTGTAGTAGGTGAGGCTCATTTGGAAAATGCGGTCCGCGGTTAGCTTTCAGCTATAGGGAAGAGATTTCGCTGCAAGCTCTTCTTTTGCTCTTCTTAGAAACTAGCGTTCTACCGCTACAGGGTCAATTTCTCATCCGCTTTTCTTGGCAGGGTTGGTGGAATAGGGGCCGGTTGTGAGGAATTGGCGACCTGCAAAAGAACACCATTGGGTCCTCAGCCTGATATAGGTTGCATCCTACAAACCGTTAAGAAACTCGGGACCATTAGGAACTCGGAGTCGTCAAATCCCTCCAGGGCCAGCGTGCCCAGCCGGGAACAAGCAAGGCAGTGGAGTGACACCCATTGGATGCCTGTGCTAGCAGCCTTACTCTCAGCGTCCCCCCATCTGTCGGCTATAGTCGGGCCATCTCGGTACTGCCGGGCCATCTTGGCCAGCTTCCTTTTTATTGGCGTCTTGGCGGTTCCGCAGCTCTCGGCCATAATGGGCGGTTCTTTCTACTAAGTACTTAGTCACCGAAATACCCCCCATGTCTGCTGACGCTGCCACGAAACGGATTCTGATTGTTGATGACGATTCCGACATCATCGAGTCGCTCAAGCTCGCTTTGGAAGCGAACGATTTTGAGGTGCTTGTCGCCCGCGACGGCAATCAGGGCCTTGCCCTCATGGTGCGTGAAGCGCCCGACCTCTTGATTCTCGACATGATGATGCCCAAACGAAGCGGCATTTTGGTCCTAGAGAAACTCAGCCGCAGTGGCGACGACCTCCCCCCGATTATCATGATGACCGGCAACGAAGGGACCCGCCACCAAGAGTACGCCGAGTCGCTCGGCGTGTCGGATTATTTGCACAAACCGTTTCCGATGGACCGGATGATTGAAAGCGTGAAACGGCTGATCCAGTAGATCTACCTCCCCCACGCCCAAGGTCTTCATGCGCTGCACGATCCTTACTATCGCTCTTTTGCTGTCGCCGATGGCCTGGGCGGCTGATATTGATCGAGTTACGGAGGGAAGCCTCCGTTGGTTGGCGGCGTCGCAAAATCGCCATGGTTCTTGGAGTGCTCAGGATCGTTATCCGACGGCCATGACGGCGTTGGCGGGGCTTGCCCTGCTTAGCGAAGGCTCGACACCCACCGGAGGCCGTTATGCCTCACAGATTCGCCTCGCCGTCGATCACCTCGTCCGCCAAGCTCGTCCGAACGGCCTCATTGGCGATCCGCTTCGGGACGATCGTTACACCTATGGCCACGGCTTTGCGATGTTGTTCCTTTCGCAAGTGCTGGGCGAAGAAGAGGATTTGCAGCGACGGCAAGACCTTGTCCGTGTACTCACCCAAGCGGTTGAGTTCACCGGCAAGGCACAAACGGGCGCGGGAGGCTGGGGGTACGTCAGTGCCCGCGATGGCAACGGCTTTGATGAGGGATCGACCACCATCACCCAAGTGCAAGGCTTAAGAGGTTGTCGCAACGCGGGCATCCCTGTTCCCAAAAAAACCATCGATGCGGCGGTTGGCTATATCCACAGTTGCACCCTCAAAGATGGTGGCGTGCAGTACAGCTCAAAAGGAGGCGGCGGACGCCCCGCCATTACGGCCGCCGCAATCGCCTGCCTCTACAATGCGGGCGAATACGACGACAACTTCGTTCCGCGAATGAAAAAATACTGCCGTTTGCGTCTCGGCACGGAGGAGGAGTCCAACTACGGCCACTGGCATTACGCTCACTTTTATTATTCGCAAGTAAAGTACCGCGAAGCGGGGGAGGAGTGGAATACCTACCGCCGCGCCACCCGGGCGAAACTCGCCCGTGAAGCGACCCGTACGAACACACGCCTTGGCCCGGGCTACCATTGGGAGCAAGGCTACATCGGTCCTGTTTACACAACGTCCCTCAACTTGATGATTCTACAACTCGACAACGCCTGTTTGCCAATTTTCCAGCGTTGATTTTCTTGCCTCGAAAAGGAGGGACATCAAGATTCGTAGTGGTAGCGACATGCCACAACGATAAGGCCTCCTCTTTCATCTCGATCTTCATGGCGATTTTCCTTTTGGGCACTTTGCGGTCTAATACGTTCACCTCCAATTCCCCCCTCTAGGTGAGAACCAAAGCGTGGAACCTATCGACTCGAACGTTGCTGAGCGGC
>JAJRUA010000233.1 GCA_024278035.1 Planctomycetota bacterium
CGTTCATCCTTGCCTTGACCGCGTCGGCTACGTCCAACGCGTTGGCGCCAGGGAGTTGGTAGATGGCAAGATTGGCCGACGGAGAGCCATTGAACGTCGAGTCCATGTTGTAGCTTTTCGATCCCAGCTCGACGCGTGCGACATCACGTACCCGTGTGTACCGATTGCCCTCGGCCGTTTTGATGATGATGTTCTCGAACTGCTCAATCTCGCGCAGGCGACCCTGCGTGTTGACCGACAGTTGGAACGCAGCCCCTTGTGGCGAAGGGGGCTCGCCAATCCGTCCCGCCGCGACTTGCACGTTCTGTTCTCGGATAGCGTTGAGTACATCCTCCGTTGTTATTCGACGGGCTTTTAGCTTGGTCGGATCAAGCCACACCCGCATACTGTAGTCGTCCGCACCAAAAATTTGCACTTCGCCAACACCGTTGATACGCAGCAAATCGTCTCTTAGATTTTGCTTCGCGTAGTTGCTCAGATGGAGGGCATCGAAGTTTTCTTTCGACGAAGTTAGGGCAATGAACTGCAAAATCTGCGTCGATTGCTTTTTCGTTGTGACCCCTTGTCGGCGGACCTCTTCGGGAAGTTTGGACTCGGCAATGGCGACACGGTTCTGGACAAGCACGGTGGCCATGTCGAGATCGACATCAATGTCAAACGACACGGTCAGGGTATAAGAACCATCGTCGGCGCTAACCGATGAAAGATAGAGCATCCCCTCGACGCCGTTCACCTCCTGTTCGATCGGCTGAGCCACCGTCTCGGCAACCACCTTGGCGCTGGCGCCGGGATAGAAGCATTGCACTTGGACGGTGGGCGGAGCAATGGGGGGGAACTTCGCAACAGGAAGCGAACCCTGGGCCACCGCACCAGCAATCACGATAACAATCGAGATGATGCTCGCTGCGATCGGGTGGTAGATAAAAAAGCGGGAAATCATAGTTTACTGGCCACTCCCTGTGAGAGCGTTCGGCTCCACTTTCATCCCGGGACGTGCCCGTTGTACTCCGTTGACAACCACTTGATCTTCCACTGAAAGGCCTTCGGTGATAACCCTTTGGCCATCGATCACTCGGCCGACGGAGATCGGCTGGCGTTTTACGATGTCCTCTTCGCCAAGCACCAAGACGAAATATCCGGCTTGGTCTCGTTGAACAGCCGTCTCCTCCACCAAAAGAACATCACGTGGCTCAAGAGGGATTTGGACACGGGTAAAGGCACCAGGGCGAATTAGCCAGTCAGGGTTTTCGAGCACCGCCCGCAGTAAGAAGGTGCCCGTGCCGGAGTCGATCTTTAGATCCGCAAAGTCGATTCGTCCCTGGTGGGGAAAACCTTGCTCGCCAGAGAGGCCAACTAACACCTTTCTCCCCTCCGAGTTGTCTCTTTGAGCACCACTTCGACCTCGCGCTGCCTCTTCACGAAGATGCTTTTCGTAGTCCGTTTCAGAAACCGTAAAGTAAACGTAAATCGGATTGTAGTTAATCACTTCGGTAAGCAAAGTCGGTTCTCCTGAGCCAACCAGTGCGCCAAGATCGACGTACCGTTGCCCCAGGCGTCCGGCAATGGGGGCCGTTACTTGTGTGTAATCGTAGTCGAGCTGGGCTTGAAGACGTTCTGCCTTCGCCACGGCAACCCCAGCCTTTGCCGACTCGACTTTAGCCTTCGCCACGGCGATGTTGGCGACCGCCAGTTGCCAGTCCGTTTGCAAATCGTCTAGCTCGGCCTGAGTCACGGCACCATTGCGCGATGCCCGTTTTGCCCGATCGAACTGCGATTTCGCATTATCGGCTTGTGCTTCGGCTTGCGTGACGGTCGCCAAAGCGCTGGTGACATTTGCCTTAGCCACCTCCCAAGCGGCCTCTGCTCCCGCAAGTTGTGCTGCAAACGGACGTGGGTCGATCTCCATCAGCAGATCGCCGGCAGAGACCATCTTTCCCTCCTGCTCCTGCATAGGAATTCGCGAAACAAATCCTTGGACGCGGGCCCGAACCTCCACGGAATCAACCGCGCGAGAGACTCCTGTGAACTCAACCACTTCGGTCACCCGCTTCGCAACAGGAAATGCGACCGTTACTTGCGGCGGAGGAGGAGGGATAAACTCATTTTTTTCACACCCCACAAGGCTTGTCGCGACGAGCAGCACGGCAGGAAATCGCCAAAAGAGCCAAAAGAAATGTCGCATAGTCGCAGCTCCGAGAACAGCTTATTTAACGGATGCGTTACATCGTAACCTCCGAATCAATCGGCTGCTAGCAAGTAACCGCTAGAAGAGCGAAAAGAAGCAGGAACCGGAGGGCTCATTTACCTCAGATAGCAGTACGGTTTTAGTTTCAACCGAGAGGAATATATTCCTGTTGAGCAGTGCTACGTCAGCCGCTGGAGATCGAGCACCCAGGCGGGCGTCTTTTGCACGTAGGCCGTGACGTGCTTGCGGCGGGTGAAGTAGTAGATCGCATTCCCCCCTTGGAAGAGGGTCGCCAGGACGATGGCGGTTCCATAGATGGCCATAAGCATCCATCGGTAATACTGATCGAACTGGCCCGGCGAATCAAAGACGGCACTCAGTTCGGGCTTCGCTTTGAGTTCTGTCGTGAACGGCCCTTCGCCCGTTAAACCGACGAGGAGCATCCAGAGGCAATAGAAAACAATCAAGGCTAAGAAACCGACTTGGTTCCAACCGAGAAAGGTGGGCGCTGCTTCGTCGAATTGCAAAAGATGGCGTCGTCCGCGGAACTCGTTGTAGGCGACCAAGGCCATACCGGCGGAAATAAGAAAACCGGGCAGACTGAACAGCGCGAACGGAGCAGAGAGGGCGGCGAAGAGGCCGATACTCCAACCGTTGAAGTTGGCTACCGCGGCGGCCTTGCGTATTTTTTTCGTGTCCTTCTTCGCGGCAGCGACTTGCTGTTGCTGCGATGGGCTGAGCGGTCCGTTTGGATTTGGAGTGACGGTTGTCATGGCCCTTCGATTTGCTCCTTGGATGGGGTCCAACAACAACTCTAGGCCACCTAGACGGAAAAGAAAGGAAATCGACCACGGGACGGGCGAATAGGCACGGAAAAAACGAGAAGAACACGGATTCTAGGGGGAACGGTTTGTCCGTAAATTACCCGTTATTTCCCGACGGATGGGGCGTGTCGTCGTTGCGTAGGGTTTCGATGGCGTGCGGCAAGACGTCGAGCATGAGGCGAAGGGTTTCGACTGCGCCGCGCGGAGAACCTGGGAGGTTGACGATGAGCGTTTGGGCGACAATGCCGGCAATGGCGCGAGAGAGGTAAGCGTAAGGTTTCCCCGGAAGACAACGCGATCGGGCCAACTCTAAGAGGCCCGGGTAGGGGCGGTCGATGATGTCGGCGGTCGCTTCGGGCGTGACATCGCGTGGGGCGAGGCCCGTGCCGCCGGTCGTTAGAATCAGATCGGGAGGCGTTGGGCTGCCGATCCAATCGCGAATCGTTTGCGAAATAATTGCCTTGTCATC
>JAJRUA010000234.1 GCA_024278035.1 Planctomycetota bacterium
CAAACGGGTGCTTCCGCTTCAAAAAGCGATTTCAGCACGTCGCGACGCGAGATGAGACCGGCCAAATGCCCGTTGTGCAGAACTGGCACGCGGCGCACTCGATGTACGATGCAGAGATCAGCTGCCTTGCTGATCGGATCATCAATGTCGACGCTCAGCACTTCAGTCGTCATGTGCTGGGCGACGGTTTCACTCTGGATTTTGTCGTCGTAAGCGATTGCAAGCAGTGCATACTCAGTAATAACACCGACCAAACAACCTTCATCGTCGCAGACAGGCAAGCCGCTGATACCCAGCTTCAAGAGCAATTCAATCGCTTCCTTGATCTTTGCCTTGGGATTTATGGTCACAATATCTTCGGTCATAATGGCGCGTGCAGTAAGCATCGATTGGGCTCCTCGTATTCACTTAGTGGGTAGGCGTTAGGCGCTAGTTTTTGCGTGGCGTAAAGCTAATCTCGCCCCTTCAACTAACGCTTACTAGGGAAGAATAGGTCACCAATCTCAACTAATCAGGAGAAGTTCTGCCTTGAACGCCCCAGAAGCTCGATAAAAATTGCGCGAGACCGCACCGAGCACTGCGAGAAACCAATTTCACCCCTACAATTAGCACAAACCGAGTAACCCGCTACGCACGCCCCTTATCGTAAAGCAAGGCGATTTCCATCAAGCGTTTTCCGATAAGAGAAAATAGAGCCTGCCCAAAATCCTGCCCCTTCTCCCCTTCCGAGACACCCCATGCCTTGCTCGCCTACTGCCGATATCACAAGCACAGCCTTGGCGTTTCGTGGCTATAACGTCGCGAACCTGGGCCGCACGGCCGAATTGCTAGCCTGCGAGCCCTACCGCGAGATCGTCGCCGAAGAGCTACAGCGTTTCAGCCTCTTGTGCTCTGAATATGTCAGTAAGCCCGTCGATTTAGCTGAAATCATCAACTTGGCCGAGGAACCAACTCTCGATCAGTACGCAGAATCGATCGCTCTGATTGTTGCCGTCGAAGTCGCTCAAATGCGACTCCTCCGAGAAGTTCACGCCGTTGAAACCTCTCGAGCACAACTGATTTTCGGCTACAGCCTGGGCGAACTGGTCGCCATCAGCTTCGGAGGCGTGTTTGCCATCGATGAAATAATACGCGTCCCGCTTGCGATGGCAAAAGATTCCGTAGAGCTGGCAAAGAACATCACGATGGGCGTACTCTTCTCACGCGGCCCAACTATTGTGGAGTCCGATGTCCAGCGACTCTGCCTACAGATCACCGGCGAAGGAAAGGGCACGCTGGGAATCTCCGCAGTCCTCTCCCCCAACACCTACCTACTTATCGGACAAAATGCTACCGTCCAGCGTTTCAAAGAAGTCATGCACGATCTGCTTCCCAACCGGGCTCACTTGCGAATCAACTCCAATCGCTGGCCTCCATTGCATACCCCTATCGTAAGACAAAAAAACATTGCCGATCGCGCCTCGGTCATGATGGAAACGATCCAAGGTGGCTCCGCCCCCCCCTGCCCTCCTGTGCTCTCCCTAGTCACAGGCCGCATGAGTTACGACGACCACTCGGCGCGCCAAGTCCTGCGGAAATGGATTGACCATCCTCAACGACTCTGGGATGCGATCGACGAAACTTTGGCCCTAGGAGTCGACACGCTCATCCACGTGGGCCCTGCTCCCAATGTCGTCCCTGCCACGTTTCGGCGATTAAGCGATAATGTTCGACACCAAACAAGCGGCGCTTCCTTAAGCAGCCTCGGCATGAGAGCCGTTTCGGGGCTGGCCCGAAGGCCTTGGCTGGCAGCTTTACTCCCATCCGATGCCTCTCTTCTACGTGCCCCCCATGTGAGGCATGTCATCTTGGAAGATTGGTTGCTAGAGAACGCCCCTCGCTAAACGGCTGTTTTCTAGTCCACTTTTTCGCTCAGTTCGTATTTGCCGAAATAGCCCCGAGGTCACTTGCTTCGGGGCTATTTTCTTCGAGGACCAGCTCGTAACAAACGGCCTGCTCTGCATTGCGAACCAGCAAGTACGGCGACGAGAACGCGGGGGTGTTCCAGGTTACTTGCTCATCTGGAAACACTCGCATCGCGGCCAGCTCGCGGTACTTCTCTGGCGAAGCCTCGGTTAACAGCAATTCTCCTGATTCGGTGAGCACTAAGATCACTTTGCCAATCAAGAGGATCTGCCCGTGTCCAACAGCGGGGCTACGACGTTTTTTCCAGCGTTTTCGCCCTGTGCCGATTTCAATACATTCCATCAAACCGCCATCGAGCCCGTAGATATGTCCGTCGCGAACGAGGGCGTTGCTCATTTTAGTTTTCATCACGCGTTTGATCTCGGGCTGCCACAAAGGCCTCGCGTGAATTGAGTTGCCATCCGTCTGCAACTGCAATAGCGAAGCTCCTACGCCATATCCTTTGGATAGAAAAATTCGATCTCCCGAGAGCGGGATTGGCTGCGAGCAGGTGGCGTCGGTGTCGCTGTTGCCATCCCAAGGAGTTTCCCACAACACCGAGCCATCGGTTACGCGATGCCCTGTCACAAAAAACTCGTTTACTGAAAGGATTTGGCGTTGCCCCGCCATGTTCACAACAATCGGAGAGGCGTACGACGAGCGGTAATCCCCTCCGGCCCAAACTTCGCTCCCGGTTTCCAAATCATACGCAACCAGCGATCGTCCGTCTTTGCCACCCACACTGATGACGACTAGGTTTCGCCCTTCGACATTCTCAACCACCAGCGGCGAACCGGCCTTGCCCCACATCACATTCCCCACTTGATTTTCAACCAACGTATCGTGCGACCAAATCACTTTGCCCGTAAGGGCATCTAGGCAATTGACGATCCCTGTTGCTCCTTGGGTAATCACTCGTTGATCAAAAATCGTGGGAGTCGCTCGCGGACCGATGCCGCCCATCGAGCCAGCTCCCATCGGGTCCCAACGAACCGAATCGAAATGCGTCCAAACAATTTCGCCACTACGGACCTCGTAACAAGTTACCAGTTCCTCAGGACCGCGTTGCTCTTGGGTAATCGCGTAGTGGCCAACAATCGAAAACCCCGACCAGCCAGCTCCGATTTTCTGTCGCCACAGTTCCTTGGGCGGCGAAATCTTCCAGTCGGTTACGAGCTCCACGCCCTCGACTTCTGCCCAATAGCCGTTGCCCAAAAATCGCGGGTAGTCTTCGGGAGTTTTACTCCAATCGCCAATCGCGTTGGCGACGTCCAGTTGCTCCAATCTTTCATCAAGAGCCGGGGTCCACCGCCATTGCCAATCGACAAATCCCAC
>JAJRUA010000235.1 GCA_024278035.1 Planctomycetota bacterium
AAATTGCGATAAAAACGAGGGGCCAGTTCATAGTTTTCATTGTTGAAAGTATGACACTGATACTGGTTGACGGCGTATCGCACGGTCTGGGGTGTGACCGAAATTTTTTCTCCAGCGTCAGAGGATAAGTCTTCTATCTCCACTGAGAGAAGGCCCCCTTGGCCGAGGCTGCGAGCTAGCAAATTCTGAGCCGGGCGTTGCAGCCGACCGCCAGAAAGCTCGATGGTCTCTGCCACCGGCGGGCTGAGTTGATTGTAGCGCACGAAGGTGTCGCCAGCGATAATGGCAGAGTAGAATCCGGCCTTTCGTTGTTGATTGGTAGCAAAGTCCTTGGGCTCATCGTCGGCAGGCTCAAGCTTTCGGATCATACTGGTAAACTGTTCCTGCTGCCCCTTCTTGAGCTGTTGGAAGAAGGCTTCTGCCTCAGACCTCTTGTCGGCGGGATAAATCGCAAGCCAATTGAGGCAAATCCCCGAAGAATCGCCAACGACATGAATGTTCAGTTGGCCGTCGTCGACTTGTACTTCATGAATAATCGGAGAAAAGACCTTGTCGAGATAAAGCAAATAGGCATCGTCGCCTGGTCTTGGTTCGATCTTTTGAAAGCGGGTGAAGGCCCGGACGTAGTCTCGTACTTTTTCGCGAGATTCCGAGAGGACTTCTTCGCCTTCGATCGTGACCTTCCGTTTCGCCCAGAAGTGTTCGTTCCACAGACCGAGATGATTGACGTTCAGGCGGACTTCATATCGCCCGTCCGGAAGATCGACGGCAAAGCCGCCACGGTTGAGGAAAATGCCATCCCGGTTGAGGTTGTCGGCGTAGAGCGAATCGTGGGAACGCCAAATCTCTGCCCGAGTCAGTCCGAAACCAATGTGCTTATCATACCTGTGGCGGGCGAGGATCGCGGTAAATCCCTCTTCAGCCCGGAAATCCTCTTCGACAAAATCGAAGAGCCTGAGGCCATGAAAAGTGGCAGGTGAGGTCGCCGCCCTCAAGAGGCGGACGTTATCGACTAGGAATTGCTCCTGGTATCCCTCCTCCTTCTCTAGTCCTACGCCGAACCACATTCCGAGGAGTTTTTTGGTATCGAGGTACCGCTTGATCTGAACCGATCCCCGCTCACCGACAAAACGATTGACATGAAACTTGAGCCGATTCCACCCAGGGGCGAGCGTTGCGTGGTGGTTGAGTTGGTTCCAATATCCGCCTCCATTCGTGTCCTTAACCATCATGGCAAAACGGACATATTTTCCGAGAGGGTTGAAGACATCCACCGCAAGGTAGTCGTAGCCTGACCAGTCGGAGAGAAAAGTGTTTTTCATCTCCAGTTGGTTGTATGTCGCGTACTTGATGATCCCTGAACGCTTGCCGGAGGTGGCGTTTTGGTCGCTGAATGTGCGGATCGAGTGAAACTGACTTTCTCTCGCTTGGTCCTTCTTCTCAAAGTCAATCAGCATCCGAACCCGGGGGGTTCTTACTCCGGCGATCGCTTTGCTAGATTGTGCGTGAAGCTCGGTGCCGCAGAACGGACAAAGGCTCGCCTCGGTATCTGCCCAGCGGTAACACTTCGGGCAACGAATTCCATCGCCTATCGGGTTGGGAGTGGGGAAGGGAGTCTGGGATTTAGTAAATTCATAGGCGATTGCCGCCCCCTTCGTGGGAGTGAGTTTGAGGTCGTCGATCCAGAGACTCCCCGATGCTTTGAGACGGAACCAGAGAGTGACAGGTTTGTCTTCCACATTAATCGTAAAGCGAATCCGGCTCCACTCGAACGAACCTTTGAGATCCTTGACTACGATTTGGTGTCCCTTGCCGGCATCGTAAAAAATCCAGGCCGAGTGGTTCTGTTCCCCGACAAGGAGGTCTCGGCCTCGCACCCAAGCTTCAAGAAGATATCGCCCCCGCGCGAGGTTTTTGAAGGTATTGTGCGCAGTCATCTGCGCATTATTATCGGCCTCGATAAACAAGGCCCCGGCTGCGCGGTGGCCAATGCCTACGGCGTGCGAACCCTTGCCCTCGCCATAGACTTGCCAGCCCTCAAGGCCCTGGTCGAAAGAGAAGGCAAGGCCTTCGGCACCGCGGCTCAAGTCCGGCGCGAGTAAAAGGGCCAAGAGGATGCAGGAAAGTGGCCGTAGCATGTGGACTACTCTCCAAAATTATCGCTCGCGAGTTCGTGGCGAAGTTCCCAGAAAAAAAACGATCCCGCCAAGAGCGAGCATCATCATTGTCGAGGGCTCAGGAATCGTGACAGGAGCTAAAACCACGGCCAACAGATCCGTGTTGTCCATTAGCCCTGAAATAAGGTTGGAATTCGCGCCTATGGCGGCTAGAGGTACGTTGACCCCCGTGTGGGAAAGCCCACCCCAAGTCACCGCCGGCAATACGCCTGCGGTTGGATCGGTTTCGGTAACCACAAGGCCGCCGGTCTCGTGATCGGCGGTTACGATGATCAGCGTGTCGGCAAGGCCCGGGTCGTTGAGGTTGGCCCAATCGAGTACCGTTTGAATTGTGTTAGCAAATTCAATAGTCTCGTAAATGTTACGTCCTGTTTTGAGCGTTAGGTTGCCACCTGTATGGCCGGCATGATCAATTCGGCCACCTTCGACCATGAGGAAGAAGCCGTCCGGATCGTTGTCGAGCAAGTCGATCGCAGCATCGGTCATCTCGCTCAAATGAGGGATCGTGTCGTAGCGAGGGTCGCTCCCCTGAGCGTAGTCGTATTCGTAGGGCAAATGGCCACCGCCACCAAAAAGCCCAGCAACCAAGGGCTCGTTATCAGTGTCAAGTGCATTGAGTTCAGCACGATTTTTGACGAGTGTGTAGTTGCCATCGGTGTTAATGATCGCGGTGTCCAAACCGTTATCCTCACCGCCGAACAAGACGTTAGGACGCGAGTCATTCAGATAGTCTTGGCCAATTTGAACGCGGTTATTGCGACTTGGCTCTTTGGCTCCGAAAGTTGCCGGGGTGGCGTGCGTAATTTGGGTGGTCGTCACGAGCCCGGTGCTTTTGCCCATGCTCTTAAAAATATCAAGCATCGAGGTCAGATTGCTTCCATCGCCTGGCAAAGCTTGGCTAATCACACCGTTGGCCACTTTCGTGCCAGTTGCTATGGCAGTTCCGGCAGCAGCCGAGTCGGTTACCGCACCAAAGAACGAGGCGGTCGTCATCTCTGCTTGGCCTGGAAAGGATTCGAAATTCAACGTGCCGGCCGCACCGTTGAGGTACATGCCTGCCGCTTTGACCTGCTCGGGGCCCATCCCATCGCCGATCAAAATGATGATGTTTTTTGGCGGATGAGTAGCGGCTTGCAAGTCGGCCGCCGAGAGAAATATCATGAAGAGGCTTAAAGTAAGGACTGCTTTCATCTTTGACTCCTTCGTTTTTTGTTTTCGTCCGTTGGACTACGCTACAACGAGTTGCACCAGAATAGATTATTTGAAGACATCTTAGTGTACCGCCTAGCAACCTCTTATGTCACGCGATAGGCTGAGCACCGACGTTTCCGACGTCGACGACCCCAAGCCAAAGACGTCAGCCCCGCTAGAACCAGCACGAGCGAGGAAGGCTCGGGAACCGCCCCGAGCGCACCAATAAAACCACCGCTCGAACTTGCCGTGAGGGCAAACGATCCGGGCAGAAGCCGAAAATCCCCGTTAGCGGCGTCCACAAACATTGGATCAGCCGAATAGATGCTCGAGCCGACCTCACCGTTATTGATCAGATCTTGAGTGTAGAGGTCATCAAAATTGTAGACGTTGTTCCAATCGAGCTCGTTTTGGTCCAGGCTGTTGCTAAAAGCATCGACCCCGACCGACCCGCTTGCGTTGCTTCCGTAGAAGATGGAATTCGTCACGGTATTGTTCTGGCTGGGGCCGCCTATTTCCCGAAAAGTCACTCCCAAGGAACCGTTGTAGCTGGTGTTCTGAGCAAACGTGTTGTTTTCAGAATCGTAGAGCAGAACGGAAATCCGGAATGCCGCAGCGTCGGCGTTCTCGTCAAAATAGTCTACATTGTAAGAGAAGGTGTTATTGTTCGCGCCAGTGCTCAAGAAGATATTTTCATGGGTGTTGTTGTAGATCGTGTTGTTACTGATCTGGTTTCCTTCAGCGCCATTGTCAAGAGTGATACCCCAAGTGTTCCCATACAGCGTATTTCCTGAGACCGTATTGTTATCGCCCCCAATATTGATGCCATGCCGTTGGCTGAGATCAGCTTCGATTCCGTTGGCGTAGATCGTGTTGTTCAGGACCGTCATGTTTGACCCGTCCGCACCGCTAAGAGCAATCCCCACTCCATTTTGGGAGTAGGCCGTATTGCCAGAGACTAAGCCTCCTTGCGTGTCGTGCAACCGCATATCATCACCGTTGTCAAACAGTGTGTTTCCCGTAACGGTGAAGCTGTTCGTATCCCCTGAGGTGATCACTGAGAAAAGACCGGTGCTTCCGTTGAAGATCGTGTTATCCCGGATATGCAGCGACGAATTGACAAGTGTTTGAATCACGTTGCCCGATTGATCGATGCCGTCGAGCCGAAGCCCTTCGATCGTGGTACCGTTTCCTGTCACATAGAAGAGGCTATCTTGAAATCCCGAATTGCCTCGTACGGTCGGTGTCTGGCCGGCACCCGCACGGATGGTTAGCCCCGATTTCGCGAGGGTTAGGCTTTCGTTGTAAATCGCACTGTCGGTGATCTCGATGATGTCGTTGTCGCTGGCCGCGTTGTAGGCATCGGTAATCGTTGCGTAGGTCTGCCCTGCCCCAACCAAGCGTGTGGTTTGCCCGATACTGACGGAGCTTTGGCCTAGCCAAAAGATAAGGCTAACACCTACCGAATATGCAAAAGCTGTGCGTTTCACGTTTACCACTCCCCGGTTTAAGAGAAAGACGCTCACAAAAAACATCCTCTGCGAAAATCTGTTTAATCTGCACATATCCGCGTTCTATTCTTCTTCGCTTCGCTAGTGACAAAAAGGCAAGTTGGGTTGCTCTACAGAAACCGCTCACCCGCAACTAGCGGGCAAGCGGTTCAGGTTAACAAAGCATGCAACAAAAACTATCGCTTGCGACGCAGCAATGCCAAGCCACTGAGGCTAAGCAGAATGACCATCGACGAGGGTTCGGGGATGGCGGCAACAGTACCGTCAAATTGAATCTCGGCGATTTGCATCCTAGCGACATTACCAGTACCAATCTTGAGCGTTGGAAATATCATGCGATAGGAGGAGTAAGCATCGGTGTTAGCAACTGCTACAGAGCCTCCTAGTGTGTCACGAGCGCTTGGGAGACTTAGCGAACCGCTATCGATAAGCGTCCAAGCCTCTCCACCATTTCCATCGCTGTTGTTCAAACTCAAAATCGCATCGTTGGTCCCGTA
>JAJRUA010000236.1 GCA_024278035.1 Planctomycetota bacterium
ACGATCCGTCGCTACGGCAACGCCATCGAAATCATTATCCCTCGTGCCGGTCCTTCGGACCTAGCGTTCATCAAGAAACGCATCACCGATCTCGGGCAGCTCGAGTTTCGCATTACGGCCAGTCCGCAGTGGAGCGAAGACGCACCAATTATTGAAAAGGCGCTCGCTCTGAGCCCCAGCCAGAAGAGCGTTGATATCAACGGAAAGGAAGTGGCTAAGTGGGTACTGTTCGACGACCGTGAGTTCGATGAAAACGATTCACGCCTCGTGCAGCGAACCGCCGGGAATCGAAAAGAAGCGCTCGTTCTGATGGACCGCTACGATGTGACGGGCCAGTACCTCACACTCGCTGCCAAAGGAATTGATGATCTTGGCAAGGCATCGGTTGATTTTACCTTCAACTCCAGTGGTGCGGCCCGGTTTGGCAAATTCACGGGCGATAACCTTCCGAACCAAGCGACCGGTGTGCATCGTTCGCTTGGCATTTTGCTGGACGAGAAAATTCTCTCAGCACCCAGTCTCAACAACCGGATCACGTCGCGAGGACAAATCTCTGGTGGCTCGATGACCGAGGACGAAGTCGATTACATCATCAGCATCCTCAACGCGGGTAGCCTGCCCGCCGCACTCAACAAAGAACCGATTAGCGAAGAAACGGTCAGTCCGACGCTCGGTGCGACGACGATCGAGCGTGGCAAAAAGGCGATGCTTTGGTCCTTGAGCGGCGTGCTCTTGTTCATCCTGCTTTACTACAACGTCGCGGGAGTGGTGGCCTGTTGTGCCCTCGCAGCGACGATTCTTCTGGTGCTCGGGTCGATGGTTGCCCTGAATGCGGCCTTCACTTTGCCCGGCTTGGCTGGTTTGGTCCTTACGGTCGGTATGGCAGTGGATGCCAACGTGCTGATCTACGAGCGGATTCGTGAAGAACTCAAGAAGGGGGCTGGCCTACGGATGGCCATCCGTAACGGCTTCGACCGGGCGACGACGACCATCGTTGATGCCAATGTCACGACACTGCTCACCGGCATCGTGCTCTACACGGTCGGCACTGACCAGATTCGTGGCTTCGCGGTAACGCTCGTACTGGGCATTCTGATGAGTATGTTTACCGCCATTTTCTGTAGCCGAGTGGTGTTTGAGATCGCCGAACGGCGTCGTTGGATTAAGAACCTCAAGTTCGCGAAAATTTTGGGGGAGACAAAAATCGACTTCCTCGGTTTCCGCTGGCTGGCCATTGCAGGGTCGCTCTGCCTGATTGGCTTGGGGCTCGTCGGCGTCTTCAGCCGTGGAGTGGATATGCTCAATATCGACTTCACCGGCGGCACAAGTGTGACGATGGTCCTCAACGAGGATGCCAAAGCGCCGATCGATGAAGTCCGCGCAATCCTCGAAGAATCGAGTCTGGCGGACAAGAACTTGCTTGTCGTCGAGCGAGGGGAAACCAACACCCGTTATACGGTCAACACCAACCTCGAGAGCGTCTCAGAAACAGAGTCAGCCATCGCCGAGGCGTTTGCCGGCGACTTACAGAGCTACTCCGTAAAAATTGGCGAACCCTCCTCGTTCGAGGAGGCGGGCGGCTATACGGGGACCGAGCTACCGCTCACTTTCAACGAAGGTCCCGACTATGGCGACGACGACGGCCTGTCGCACGACTCGCTCGTAGCCAACTTGCGAGCGATCCTTGCTGAACAAGGTTCGCAAGGCGTGTTGCCACAGCTTACCAATCCGAACTACTCGGAAGGAAGCAGCCAACGGTTCAAAGAGTGGACCCTCCGGCTTGGCTTAGGTGAAGCAAAAACGGTGGCCGTGGCCGAGGCGCTCAAGGCGTCGCTTGAAGCGGAGCCGCTCTTCCCGCTCGCGAACAAGATCGGTGGCCAGGTCGCTTCCGACCTCCAAGAGAAGGCGATCTACGCCGGCTTGGTGAGTATCCTGGGGATTATCGCTTACCTTTGGTTCCGATTCCAAAGTGTGAACTTCGGTATCGCAGCGGTGATTGCTGTGGTTCACGACGTGTTAGTAACGATCGGAGCCTTGGCCCTGTCGAAGTGGATTGTTTCTGCCTCGCCCGCCTTAGCTGCATCGTTACAGATTGAGTCGTTCCAAATAGGTCTGCCGATCGTGGCAGCCTTGATTACGGTGATAGGTTATTCGCTAAACGATACGATCGTCATTTTCGACCGGGTGCGTGAAGTGCGTGGCAAGAGCCCAAAAATCACGAAAGACATGGTGAACCTCAGCGTGAACCAAACCTTGAGCCGGACGTTGCTCACCTCGATCACGACGTTGATTGTGGTGGCGATTCTCTATTGGTTCGGTGGTCCTGGTATCCACGGTTTTGCATTCTCGCTAGTGATTGGCGTGATCGTTGGTACCTACAGCACCGTGTTCATTGCTTCGCCCGCCCTGTTGTGGTTGGCGGGGGATGAAGCTCCTGCGGGCACCCCCAGCGACGAATAAGGCGATAGCCTCGCCATCCTGGCGAGGAATCCACTGAACCACCTTGCACCTTCTACCGTAGGTGGGGTGGCGTCGTTTTACGATGCCATGAGGACGGATCGCCTGTGAGGTTTTCTTAACCCGCACGGTTTGCCAGAGGGAGACCCGCGTAAGCAAAACAAAGTTCGTTTTGCTAGCGGTGCTATCGCCTCGGGGCCGATCTTTGTCATTACGGAGAGAGACGCGCGCCCGGACCGGATGCACTCAGGGCCGCTCATAAGTTCACGGACGAGCCACACACCACAAGCGCCGTTATCGTGCGAGCGCCCCGCCACGGGGTCACGCCGACGGTGCCCCTAGGATTGAGGTACGCCGTGACCGAATTATCGAAATTATTCTCTACCGTTCTTTTGCTCGCCGTCGGGTTCTTGGGGGCCTCGCTGTTTGGCCCGCCTGAGCTTGCCGAACGACTCATGGGCCAATGGGCCGCACCGCCGGTCAGCCAAGCGGAAGGATTACGCCCGCTCAGTCCCGATCCAAGGGGGGCTGGCCCATGGGCAACTCCGGCGGCCCAAGTTGCATCAGCCCCTGTCCCGACGAGCCCTGCCCCGACGAGCCCTGCCCCGACGAGCCCTGTCCCGACGCCCCATGCGGTGGCAAGCTTTGTGCCCGTTCCTTTACCCGCTCAACCGCCCACCGCATGGCAGACCCCTAACTTTACAAAAGAAACCGACGCGAAGGAGACCGACTTGCTGTCGGGCCCTTCGGCTGATTTTAATGCTTGGCTAGGGGCGGCAGGCAACGGGTCGGATCGAGAGAACGCAGCGGCACCCGTCGCCTCGTTCCGGCTCCGCCGACAAGATGCGGCCGTGGCTCCCGTTGCCGGTTTCGGTGAACTCGCCCCGTCTCAAGCAACCCCATCCCAAGCGATCATGCCCCAAGCGGCCGTTGCGTGGCTACCACCGCGCGACGTGGCGGCATCAAAAACGGCGGGCCCTTCTTTGTTCGCTGCTGCGGGGAGTGAACAGACGAGTGAGCAAGCTGCTGGCGATGCTTGGGGCGTTTGGGGCACCAACTCGCAGCCAGACGCCTCGGCCCGTTTTCCCGCCCAACTGGGGCCCTCTCCCCTGGATAATTCAAGGCGGACTTACGAAGCGGGCTACGCACCGGTTGCTCGGTTGGCTACGCAAGACAACTACGGCACGCATGTCGTAACCGATGGCGATACGTTGCTCGACCTGGCGAAACGTTATTGGGGCGATGCCAGTCGGGCAGAAGAGCTTTACCAACTGAACCGTGATCGGCTCGATCATCCGGATCTCTTGCCAATCGGTATTGTCTTACGAGTCCCCAACGAACCTCGCCGGACGAAGCCTATCGTAAGCGATTGGTCACAGCAGCCACCGGAGCGAAACGGCCCGTTCTCTACCGTCTCGAAAGGAACCACGACGTGGGACGAACCTTCGCGATTGGTTCCCCTTGGGGACCCCAGTGAGATGCCCGCCCGCTTGCCGGACGCAAAGTACGCCGACGAATGGTCGTGGTGAAAAGTAGTCGGCAGTAAGGCGAGCCGTCGGCGTCAGCCGCCGGAGGTTTTACAGCGGGTACCTTGTTTCAAAAGTCGCATTGACTCAGGGGTCGAAACCTCCGGCGGCTTACGCCAACGGCTCGCCTACAGCATTTTTTTTCGTCACTGTCACTCCGTTCGGTTGAGTCTCGCAAGGGCTAAGCCCGTGGCCAAGAACGCTAAGATCGCATAGCCAAGAATGCCAATCACATAAGTGGCAAGAAAGGAGGCGTCACCGATATCGAACTGCGAAATGATGGGAGCGACGAAAAGAAAGGGAACGCAGGACGCGAAGAGAAGTGTTGCTTCGTCACCATGGATGCCCAGCATCATGACGAAAGGAAAGGCAAACGGCAAATAACCTCCGCCGATGCCGACCAGCACACCGATCGTGATGCCAATCGCTTTGACCGAACTCTTGCACCAGAGCGAGATCAACAAGCCAACGGCCGTTACGGCCCAGCCGACGACGACCGTCGTTAGCAACACGCCAAGTGCCGCCAGAAAGGCACCGGGCCGAACGATCATTCCCGTCGCAGGAACGATGACAATCGCCAGCAAGGCCCAGCGGTAGGCCCCGAGGTTGCCCAGCAATTTGCCGAAGAGAATCTCCTCGGCGGAGAGGGGCGTTGCGAGGAGCGAAAGCCAAGTCTCCCGCTCTTTTTCATAGGTAATCAGCCCCGCCGCCCGGCAGCCGAGTAGCAGGAGAATAATGGGGCCTAAAAAGCCAATCATTATCGCGGCGAATTGAAAGTATTCTTCCCAGCCATCGGCACGGGACGAAGTGATCGCGAGCCAGAGATTGGCGCCGATCATAATAACAAAGCAAAGGACCGCCAACCCTTCTCCGACACGTCGTCGCCAAGGGTTGATTTTGGCAGAGGCGGTACTTCCAAAACGCAGTTCTTTCCAAAGGAGGGGGTTGTTCTCCCAGGGGGAGAAGCTCTTACGGCTATGCGATGCTTGCTTCTTGGGGGAATCGGTTGGGCCAGCGGCGTTGAGGTGAACTCGCCGAATGGCAAAGATGCTGAGCGCCAGACAGGCCGCGGCCAACAGGAGCTGGCCGGCGATCATGCGCCCAATCACAGGTAGATCAAGATCCACCCCCAGCACGCCACCCGAGATGCCCGCAGCGGTTCCGAGCATATGAATCGGGTTGATGATGAGCAAAGCCTTCACAAGAGGCCCCAGTATCCAAAGAGTGAACCAATCGACGGCGCCGCTGAGAGGGCCCGTTGAAGGAACGGCCAGATTGATGAACCAATGGAACCCCTGCAAAATCACGGGCGCAAAAAAGAGAAGAAAGACTCTCCCATAGGCGCGTGGCACGGCGTCCCGGGCCCGTTCGCACCAAGTGGAGACGGCAATGGAAATCGCAGCGACAAGCGTTGCCGTACTGGCGAGCGTTGCAAAGTGAATCAGCACCAAATCACCTGGCACGCCGCCGAGCAGACGAAAGATCGCCAGCAAAGGGAACGCCGCCAAAACGATCTGTCCGACCGTCAGCAACCGCGCGACGAGTTTGTCGAGCACGATTTCGCTGTTGGATAAATCGGTAGCAAACAAATACTCAATCGTCCGCCGTTCTCGCTCGGTCGCAATCGCCCCGGCAGCGATGGCGGGCGTAATAAAGAGCACACCCAAGAGGGTCCACCAGGCGAAGCTCGCATAAAACTGTGCCGTGAGCCGGCTGACAGCAGCAATCGAAAGGCCCCCCTCAGGCGAAGCCGCCCCTCCATCGAAGACAACAAAAGCGTTAGCCGCCATGTAGCCCATGGCGAGCAGCGCCAGCAAAATCGCCCCGACAAACACCCGCAGCACCATATAGCGGCGCTTGCGCCCCGCGGCGAGCATCTCATGACGAAAAACCGGACCGAGCGGCATAGTAGCGTCCTAAAGAAAAAGGGAACGCCCGCATTGTACCGCAATCATTGAAGAAGAATTAGACGCGGATTAAAGAGATTTACACGGATAACACTTTTTTTATCCGCGTTGATCCGCTCAATCCGCCCAGTATTTTTACACTGCTCCGCGTCTAATTCGTCTTCAAATTCGTCTTCAAATTCCCGCGGCCGCTTGATCGTTACGGAGACGCAGGCGAGGCTTTTCGAGGACAACCGTTGTGCCAGGGTTAACACTTTTGGTGAGCCAAACGCTCGATCCGATGACCGAGTTCTTTCCCACGACCGTCTCTCCGCCAAGAATCGTGGCGTTGGCGTATACGACCACACCCTCTTCAATCGTTGGATGTCGTTTTTGATCGCGGACAAGCGATCCGGACTCGTCCGTATCGAACGAGAGCGCGCCGAGCGTCACACCTTGATAAAGCTTAACGTGCGAGCCGATCAAGCAGGTCTCGCCAATGACGACGCCCGTGCCGTGGTCGATGAAAAACGAAGGGCCGATCGTTGCGCCGGGGTGGATGTCGATGCCGGTTCGGCTATGCGCCCATTCGGTCATCATGCGCGGGATGAACGGAATGTTGAGTTCGTACAGCAAGTGCGCCAGCCGATAGACGGTGATTGCCTCAAGGCCCGGGTAGCAGAAGATCACCTCATCGGCCCCTTGGCACGCCGGGTCGCCATCGTAGGCAGCTTGCACGTCGGTCGCGAGGACGGCACGCAGCTCCGGAAGCCGATCAAGAAACAGCAATGTTTTCGCTTGGCCCAGCGCTTCGTAGTCCTCGGCATTTTCGCAATCGCCGACGAGGCCATCGCGCACCGCTTCGTGCCGCAATGCGCGGCCAATTTGTTCGGTCAACTGGTCATGGAGCCGGTCCACAAGGTCACCAATGTAGTAACCGATGTTGCCACGATGAAGCCCTTCGCGCTGGCGATAGCCCGGGTACAGGACCTCCATCAGCTCACCAATGATCGAAAAGACTTCGCACTGCTTGGGCAGGGGGCAATGATCAAGGTGGTTCAGCCGCGGAATCGCTTTCCCGTCGTCCGTCGCTTCCTTGCAGCTTTCCAGTTGGTAGGTGGCGACGATGCGTTCGGTGAGCCGAGGAAGCTGGTCATCTTTGAGTCGAAAATCGGTAGCCATTGAGGTGTCTCTTCAGGGGGCTTCCAGGAAAAAATCGCGGCCCCGTGGGACGCGAAGAATAACCAATACAAGAAAGGCATCTGCCGCAAAAGGCATGACAGCAGTGCCAGCACTCAGGTTCCCGCGCTAGGCGGGGCCCATACAGAGACAGCCGAAGAAGTGAGTGCCGTGGTGGTTCATAGCAACAATTGTAGGGTAGCACGTACGGAAATCAAACGAGCTATCTCCCTTTTCGGCATAGGAGAGCCCCGAAGAACAGCGTTTTTTCACTCACCCCGTGAGCCCTGGAGGCCGCCCACCAGTGAGCCGGGGCGTCCTGGCCCACGGAGCCTTTCAGGAAAAAACAAGACGCTCAATTCATCGACGGATCGGGGGGCAACTGCTCCGGATCCATTCCCGGAGCAATAATTCCGAGCGCGATGCGGTTGGTTACTTTGGGCCAAAGTTTATCGGGCTCAACAAAGATGTCGTTCTTCTTTGCCGATCCGGTGAGCCATCCCCCCTGTTGGAGTTCTTCTTCAAGCTGGCCGCCCCCCCAGCCACTGTTACCTGTGTAAAGCCGGAAGGGATAATCCGTTTGCCGAACCAGCGGATCGACCGTCTCTTTTTGCATCGAGAGAAAGAGCCCCGGCAAAAGTTTCTTCTCGCCCAACGCTTCCGATGTGTGGAGCGCGATCAAGGGGCCCGGAACAGGCCCCCCCTGATTCAGCAACTGCTCGTTGTCGCAAGGATCGAAATCAACGACTTCCCACACTTCGCGAACTGTCCGGTCGCTCGGCCTGTTAAGCACAACGCCGAGCGCCCCGTCGTCATTGTGTTCGAGCAGCAGGACGACCGTCTCCCGAAAGTTCGGATCACGCAGCTTCCGCGACGCAATAAGCAATTTGCCAGCTAAAGTTCCCATGCCTTCAAGCGTAGTCGCTAACAGCCGGTTAAAAAAGGGGACGGGCTCCCGAGTCGATGCAAGAAAACCTCAGTTTTAATGAACGAGATATATCAAAATTGCAATGCTCGGCGAGCGGTGGGCGTAAGCCTACCGGTGAACCGATTCGACTGCCCGATGCGCAAGCAAAGCGCTAGGCCGACCAACGAAAGGCCCGATTCAGCAGGCTAGCTTGTGCCCCTTGGGGGTAAAGTCGCTGCCACCTCTTTCAATCGACGGCCATCGTCGGCCATCGTCGAGAACGGCTCATTCCCATGCCCACGAGCAAAAGCACCAGCGAACTCGGCTCAGGAACGGAGAGGCTCATTCCTATGAGAACGCCACTTCCGTCGAGGCCTGTAACTGCTGAGTTGATGCCTGATGCCATTAGCACCCGTGAACGCCGCACCGAACGCCCCTACGGGCGTGAAGACCAATAATGCTGTAATCCAACGTGTCATGTTTATCACTCCGAGATAATTGTGAAACTAGCGGAACCGCTGACACCTCTCTTTCCTTCGACAGACCTTTTAAGCGTTTCTCCTTCGGTCATGATGGCGGGCTGCTCTTCGACGGCTATGGCGAGCGTACCGGCCGATCGGTTTCCTAGCGGAACCAACGCGAAGTGACAACTGGCATCGGCTGTAGCGTGAAGGGTCTGGCGCCAACGCAGAACAATTCGATCGCGCTGATCGACCACCTCCGTCAATTGGACGTAGCTCCCTCCAATCGGGGCGTGAAAAACAGCCCACAAAGGCTCGTTCCCACCAAGCGATTGCCGGGGAGCAGACTGGCCGATGAGAACGTCCCGAGCTTCCTGCGCTGCCTTCTTTGCTTCCCCGATGACTAGGAAAACAGGATGAACGGGTTGACGGGTAAGAGAGAGGGCCATGTTGATTGTTCGAGCGATCGAATCGTCCAGCTTTTCGGATGAATCCAGCTCCCGCATGTTTCGTGTCCAAGGCATCCGGTAGGCATAAACGGTTGACAGGGGAATCTCGGGCCAATCTTCCTTTGGGTGGACACGGATTTGCGTTGACTTGCAGATGAATGTCGCTGTAAAATTTGCGGTGGATTCACTGATTTTTACGGAATCGCGAGGATCGATACGACGGAGCGTTACATTTTTCTCCCCTTCGGTCAGGCCCTCTAAGGGAATGATAGCGAAGCGCGGGCCGCGGTAGTGCGGTGAGGTTCGGGGTACAATGCTGTAATCAATGCGGATGGAGTCGGAAGCTACCTCCACCCTCTCGATCTTCACGCCGTTACCCGAAAGTGAGTAGGCGTAGAAGAAAACTACGCATTTTTCCTCGCTTCGGACTACAGGCAGTTCGGTCCCTTTGGTAAGGAACGCGTGGATGTGAAATAAAGCTTGCTCGTAGGTTCCCGGGACAACCAATACGGGGCCGGCTCGATGCTGTGGAGCGATGAGGCTCGCCTGATCCAACGCACGGATGACCTGCAACGTCTTAGATTGGGCGTACCATTTCTCCCACCCGCCATCGGCCCATAGGTACTTCTCGACCTTGACTAGGTCTTGTGTCCCCGGCATATCGAATGACAAGATCGTA
>JAJRUA010000237.1 GCA_024278035.1 Planctomycetota bacterium
TCGTGCTTCTTGCTCGTCTTTTCGGTAGGTTCTTATCGACTCGGGGTGCGTTTTTGCCCAATGGTCGGGCAGCAACTCGGCGAGGTCGTGCTGGCCAGCAGCTAGGCGGCGCAAAACATCGTCGACATACGCCCACAGGTCCAACTGGTGGCGTGCGGCGGAGGCAATGAGCGTGTACATCGTTGCTGCTACTTCGCCCCCTGCGGCAGAACCGAAAAACATCCAGTTTTTCCTGCCGATCGTTAGTCGACGCAAGTCACGCTCGGTGTCATTGTTGTCGATCGGCAAATTCCCATCCTGAGTAAACGCTTGCAGCGGCTCCCATTGGTTGAGCGCATAGCGAACCGCCCCGGCAATCGCACTTTTGGGAAGTAGTTTTGGAGCTTGCTCGTCGAGCCAAGTCTTGAACTCTTGGAGGATCGACACCGATTCACTTTGTCGAAGCGCCAGTCGCTCCGTCGCGGAAAAATCCCAGGATTGAACGCCTGAGCCATGCCTCAGAAAATCCAACCTTCAACTCGCTAATTCCTCCTTAAATTACCCACTGATTCTGGCGAAGAGCCTCTTTTCGGTCGTCTCAGCTGCCGGCGGACGATCAACGGCTGGAGCAAAGCAGTGCTCCAGGGCGTCGAGCGTGTCACCTTGGTTTGCCTTGATTTGCAGCAAATAGTCGCAGTTCTTGGCGCAAATCAACTCCGCCAAGGGACGTTGTGCGAAGATCGCGTCGCCGGTGATCAATCGCAACATCGGATACGTATCGAGCAATTCTTCCAGATGATGGCGCAGCAAAGTGGGCTCGTTAGTTTTTTCGGCACCGGTCGACCATTGACCAACAACTGCTTGTAAGTCATGCACAAACGCATTGAGCATGTGCAGCGGACGACCGTTTTCGTCGCGTCCTTGCTTGGCCGTTTTGCCATCGACGGCGAGAACGCCTTCGGTCTTCGAGTCGGCTAAACAGTCTCGGAGCCACACGCCAAGGGCGGCCTGGAAATCGCCGACCTGACATTGGGCCAGCGTGCGGCTGATCGTCGTAGCACAAGGCGGTTTTTCGCGATCAAAGCCGAGGGGCTTTTGAAGTTGGTCCCAATTCGTAGTTGCCCAGCGGACGAGCACCTCCATTTCACGAATGCGCGCTAGCATTCCCAGCAAGGTCAGCACAACAATGCCAGCAAATGGATGACGCACACCACGACGACTGCGAGGATCTTCTAACCGAGAAAACGCGTCGAGAAGAGTTTTCGTAACCATACCCAGGCTCCTTTCAAGAAAAGAGCCCCCCTGAGGAATGCTTCTACGCGTGGGAGGACGATAAGGTTCGGGGAAATAGACTTTGCAGTTCTCCTGCAGGATATCGGCTACGACTTGACCACCGCCTTGCTCGTCGACGCCGAAACAGGCTCCCCACTGGCACCCATGCAAATGCACGCCCGTACGGCGGACATCGTCTACAGCACATCGGAAAACCCTCCGGCAGCGGACGACCATCATCTGGAGCAACTCGAGCCTACGATGGAAGAGGTGGATAGCTGGAATCTGTCGCGTCGAGTCGTGCATGTTATTGACCGCGAAGCGGATTCGCTGAGACATTTTCGACAGTGGGCGCCTTTGAGGCACTTGTTTTTGGTGCGCCGTGATGATCGACGGGTTTTGTGGGATGGCGAGTCGTGGCTCCTTTCGGAGATCGTCGAACACTTCGATCAAGCGGAAGAGTTCGAAGACGCAGGCGAGGTGCTTTTTCAAGGAATCGCGGCACGCCAGGAAGTCGCCGAGGCGACGATCGTCTTGCATCGTCCGCACAAGACGCTGATCGATGGCAAGCAACGAGTATTTACTGGCGAGCCGCTGGAAGTTCGATTGGTTGCCGCCCGGGTCGTCGATGCGGAAGGCTATATTCTCGCGGAATGGACTTTGCTGACCAACGTAAGTGAAGAGGCAGCCGACGCCTCTCAAGTTGCCCTTTGGTACTACTGGCGCTGGCGAATTGAGAGTTTTTTCAAGCTACTGAAGCGTCATGGGCTTCAAGTGGAACACTGGCAACAAGAAAGTGGGAAAGCGATCGCACGACGGTTGTTAGTCGCGGCGATGGCCTGTGTGGTGGTCTGGAATCTGCAACGGCAAGAGACTCCCGAAGCCGAAGCAACCAAACAACTGCTTGTCCGCCTGAGCGGTCGCCGCATGAAACGAGATGTGCCGTTCACGGCCCCTGCGCTACTGGCTGGGTACTTCGTCATGCTTTCGATGTGTGATTTGCTCGAACATACGGACTACGACCTGCGAAAAATCAAAACCCTAGCCGCCAACGCACTGCCGTTTTTGGATACGACATAGATGTGTAGATACCAATGGCTTCTAGCCGATAGTAGTTGAGTTTCGGTTCAGTCGGCTATTTTGTAGCGAACGGAGTTTGAAACAGTCTGCCAAACCAAGGAAGAGACAATGCCCCGGCAATAGCGGCGTAAAAAACGCCCCGTCCGGTATCCGTCAACCTTGGGCCATCGCAAAAGTCCAGTTATGAATAAGGACGTTATCTCTTGGGCTAGCGAATCGTCCACCCACCATCGATGCTGATTGATTGGCCTGTGATGTTCCGAGCGGCGGAAGAAGTCAGGAATTCGATCGTCCCCGCCACTTCGTCCGGAGTGATGAAGGCCTTCTTGGGCATCGGCTCTAGCATGATCTTCTGAATCACTTCCTCTTCGGGGATTCCATGCGTCTCGGCCTGTTGAATAATCTGCTCGTCGACCAAGGGGGTGCGAATGTACGAGGGACAGATCGTGTTGACCGTGATGTCGACGTCTGCGGTTTCCAAGGCGATTGTTTTGGCAAGGCCCAACAGGCCATGCTTTGCCGCCACGTAGGCGCTCTTGTAAGGTGAGGCAACCAGCGAGTGAATCGAGCCGATGTGAATGATTCGGCCATAGCCCTGCTCGCGCATCGCAGGCAGCACGGCTCGTGTCATGCGTGCCGCGCCGACGAGCATCACATTCAACAGAAGCTCCCAACGCTTCGGCTCGAACTGCTCAAGGGGTGCCACATGCTGAAGCCCCGCGTTGTTGATAAGCAGATCCACGGGGCAGTCGAGTTGACCGAATAATTCGGCGACATCCTCATCTGAGGTGACGTCGACTTGAAAGGCGGCGTTCGCGCCGGAGGGCAGCAGCGCGAGCGTCTCTTTCGCTGCGTCTAAGTTTTGGTCAGTCACCAGCACATGATGGCCTTGACGCGAGAAGTGCTCGCAGAGGCTACGTCCTAGCCCGCTGCCTGCGCCTGTGATCAGATAGGTTGATGGAACTTTCATGGTGGAATTTTACTCTCGGGTTGAGTCGCGCAGTTGGCGGCGCATGATCTTATTGGAGGCGGTTCGAGGAAGGCTATCGAGCAACTCCACGCGCGCGATCCGGAACAACGGATTCAACCGGGCACTAACGGCGGCCTGCATCGTGGCGCATAGGGTAGCGGGGTCGGGCGGCGATTCAAGGTTCTCAGGGACGGCAAAGATTACCAGTTGAGCTGGGCCGCCGCCTGAGGGGGGCTCGGCAATTGCAGCGAGCTCTCGAACAGTAGGCATGTCGCGTAGCACTTGCTCGATTTCCGCCGAACTAACTTTGATTCCGCCCAGATTCATCGTGTCGTCTGCTCGCCCGTGCGCGCGCCAGCCATCTTCAAGACGCTCTAATTCATCGCCGTGCCGACGGAGAATTTCGCCGTTGGGGCCGGTTGGGCAATCGCGATAATAGACCTCGTGGTGGTTGCGGTGGAGCAGGCGAGTTGAAAGCCCAATCGAAGGAGGAATCAAATAGACCTCCCCCTGATCGGATACTTTTCCTTGCTCATCGAGAATGACCATGTCCAAGCCCAATGCGGGCGTGTTGAACATTCCCGCTTGGCAAGGCTTGAGAATTGTGTTGGTGATATACCCCCCGGCGAGTTCTGTGCCTCCACAGTATTCGATCATCGGCTTGCCACCCACTTGTTCCATCAGCCAAGCCATGTCCTGGGGATTGGAGCATTCGCCGGTGGAACTGAGCAGGCGGATGCCAGTCCAGTCGACGCCGTCCAAGCTGCCACTATTCCGCCACGCCGCGACGAGACTGGGGACGACACCCAACATCGTGACTCCTGCCCGCTCGATAAACCGTGTGAACCGTTGATCGGTCGGCAAGTCGTCGTGCAGGGCGATTGAGGCTCGATTCATCAAGCTTGCGAAGATCAGCCAGGGGCCCATCATCCAGCCCAGGCTTGTGGGCCACGCGAGTCGATCGCCCGGGTGGATGTCGTGGTGGAACATAGCGTCCGCGGCGCACTTGATCGGGCACAAGTTCGACCAGGGGATTGCCTTGGGTTCACCAGTTGTGCCCGACGAGAACAGAATTCCAATCGGATCTTCGGGCTCCAAAGGGCGCGCGGTCCACGAGGAATCGTCGCACAGAAAATCGCTCCAGGTGATATGGCCGTGGCGAACGGGCGGCGTCTTGTCGTCGGTTGGAAGCACCACGCAGGGAGGCGACCAGATGTCGTCCAAACGTTGATACAGTGTGTGAGTCTTGCCGCCTCGTGTCAAACGATCGGCA
>JAJRUA010000238.1 GCA_024278035.1 Planctomycetota bacterium
AGTAGAAAACCGTTCTTCCCGGCTTCCGAAGAAAGCCCTTGGTAAGGAAGCGATAACCTTACCCGACAGCCATCCCCCCTATCTCCAACATCCCCCTTATCCCCAAAATCCTTCTCGGGAAACGACTTTGCAGTTCTCCTGCCCTTTGCCCGGTAGGATTGGGGCAGCCAATAGGCTAGAATGAGCCGCTTCGACTGGTTTTGCGACATCACTGGGATGGGCCCGGTCACTTTCTTCCGCTTTCTGACAAGTATCACCCTCATGGCACGTAAAGTCGTTAGCCGTAAAGACCTCCGAGCCGAAGCTGAGGCCGCCGAAGCCCAAGAGGCCGAGGACGGAAAAAAGAAAAAAGTTGCCAAAAAGAAAACGCCTGCTAAGCGAAAGTCCCGGGCTAAAGCAGCCGCCGAAGTGCGTCTCAAAGCCTTTTGGGGCGTCTTCAACCAATCGCTCAAACGCGTTGCCCTGTACGACTACAGCCAAAAGAAAGAAGCGGACAAGCGTGCCAAGGAGCTTACCGCCAAAGGCAAGTCGCCCCACTTCGTGCAACCGGTAAAAGAAATTATCGAAGAAGCGTGAGGTCTTTCGGTCCCATCCGCGATCACGTTGATTCTGGCAGCGGCTATGCCTCGTCTCTAAAGCTATGTCTCTAAGGCATCGCCAAAAGTTATCGGCAAGTCAACAAGCGACGCAAGCCGATTGAGGTACTCATCGCGAGGGATCTCTGTTGCGCCGAGCCGGCTAGTGTGTTCGGTCCCTTGCTGGATGTCGAGCAGGCCGTAGCCGCGATTTCGTAAGTGCGTTACCAAATGGGCAAGCGCCACCTTCGAGGCATCGGTCCGGCGATGGAACATGGACTCCGCCGAAAAAGCTCCACCGACCGCCACGCCATAGACGCCGCCCACAAGTTTTCCTTCGTGCCATGCTTCGACACTATGGGCATGGCCCAATTGGTGAATGCGGTGGTAAGCCGCCTGCATGTTGGGCGTGAGCCAAGTGCCTCCCTCACGGCCGGGGCCTGTCGCACAGCCTCGCAGAACACCGGCGAAATCTTGGTTGATCGTCACCGAGAAACAGCCGCTACGAATTCGGCGACTTAAACGGCGAGAGATTCGCAGGCCATCTAATTCAATCACCGCTCGCGGATCGGGCGACCACCAAAGCACCGGCTCATCGTCCGACGAAGGCCAGGGAAAGACGCCATGCCGGTAGGCATCGAGTAGCCAATCGGGTTCGAGCTCGCCTCCATAGCCGATGAGCCCTTCTTCGTCCGCTAAGCGGACATCCGGGAAACGACTCTTCGGCATTGGATCACTCGGGTTCACCCCACCAGCCTACACGGCCCGGGCCGAAGCGACTACGCACTTTTGGCCACACCTGCGGCTGGGGCTTTGTCACGACGGATATTGTAATTTCGCAATCGGCATTCTACCGCCATTCCGCGTTCAAGAAAAACCTCCTGGGCCTTACGGCACCCGGCTCGCCTTTTTTTGTAGGCCAACATTGCCGCGGTCTACCAGGGCATTTTTATCTCATCAAGCAGAGTATCCCACTCGATTTCCTTAGGGCGGGTTCCCTTTTTCCATTCGGTGTAGGTCACACGGCAAGTGAATTTTGGCTGTACCCAAAAGGCCGTCCTATTGGTCTTGATAAACGGCCTCGAAGAAGAGAAGCGTTTGAATTGGGTCAACATTGCTTCCCCTTCGGCTTCACTCCAAGCCGAGGGGACTCGGCCTGCGAATTTTAATTTACCATCAAAGTCGGTTGCTAATAGCAAGGATGTCAGTTGCTCTTTGCTGTCAAGTTGATAGCCGATGATGAGGCATTCGAGTTTGTGGCGAGGTTTCGCCACAGACTTTTTGTCGTTCCCTACGTCTCGGACATCTCCCGCTTGTCCTGCAAAGTCGCCAATGGCCCCCTCCAGTGAATCAGCACCACCTTCTTGGGCCGCATGTGAGGCGATCGTATTAACCAAGTTTTTCTTCGGCGCTGCTTTGATTTGCCAATCCAATAGCGATTCGTAGGGGATGCCGCCGACGATAATTGCCGCCCCAATCGCAGCGGTCAAACTGGCATTGGCGGAGTTCACAAGCCAAAGCCGCTGCGGCAAGGATTCAAGGAATGGCCGCCACGTCTTGAACGGTTTGAGCAAGACCGAGGTCAAGCCAAGCTCCGTATCAATCGAACTCCGGATAACAAAGGCGACGATATGAATAATGAGCGTCAAGACAATGCCCATCAGCAATTGCGTAACGCCGAGCATCGTATGCCAGCTTGGGTTCAGACCGGCAAGCACGCGGCTGGCGATGCTCAGGCCAATAACGCCCGCCGTGGTGGCCAGCATCATCCACGCCCACCGGGGAATCAGATTTTCCCAAACCGCCAGGTGCTTGGCAAACGAATTGTCCTCGACCGGTGTTAGGCCTTCCGTTGCTTCCACCGGGCAGTTGAGCGCTTCAAACTGGGCGTCGATCTCAACGTGGATCCCCAAGCTGGGGTATCAACCACAGGCTAGGCACGCCGCCATTTTGCCTAGTGCCCCACACTTTTCACACGAAGGGCCCGTTTCGTCAGACGACGTTTCAAGGGCAGTTGCTTCTGTTTCGGCGATGGCTTCAGGCACGGGATTTCTCGGTGAGGCGAAAGGGGGGAATCACCGTAAAACCTAGTTCACGCAGGCCCCTGAGAACGCTGGCTCTTGAGAACGTAGCCAAAGCCCTTCGCTAGCAGGG
>JAJRUA010000239.1 GCA_024278035.1 Planctomycetota bacterium
GATGACCTCTGGCGATGAACCACTGCTCACTAAAAACTGAACCACAAAGGACACTAAGGAAAAGAACCGTAGTCCCCGTTTTCGAAGGGGAGAGGAGAGGGTTAAGAACCCAGTACAAGTTAGGTCAGCCCCCTCCCCCAGCCCCTCCCCCCAAAGGGGAGGGGGACTACGCCCAAGTGACTTTTTTTGTGCCCTTCGTGCTCTTTGTGGTTCAATTGCTTTCCTTATCCAATTCCCAACCGATCTGACCGATGACGTTTTACGAAGAACTCCAGGCCCGAGGGCTGGTCCACCAGACGACTGACGAGAAGCTGGGCGAATGGCTTGCCGCGGAGTCGCGGACGGTGTACGCCGGCTTTGATCCGACGGCCGACAGCCTGCATGTGGGGCATTTGATGGGGCTCATCATGCTACGCCGGTTTCAGCGGGCGGGACACAAGCCGATCGCGGTGGTCGGTGGGGCGACCGGCATGATTGGTGACCCGACCGGCAAAAGCGCTGAGCGGAACCTGCTAAGCAAAGCAGAGCTCGAACACAACGTCGCGGCCATCGGCGAGCAAATGCGCAGCGTCCTCGATTTTTCGGCAGGCGATGCTTCGGCAACTCTTGCGAACAACCTCGACTGGATGGGCCGATGGTCTTACCTCGAGTTCTTGCGCGACATCGGCAAAAACTTTCCGGTGAATGTGATGCTTGCCAAAGACTCAGTCAAAAGCCGGCTGGGCGGAGGCGACGACTCCAGCGCTGGTGGCATGAGTTACACGGAGTTCAGCTACATGCTGCTCCAAGCGTACGACTTTGTTCACTTGAACGACGAGCATGGCTGCGAACTTCAGGCCGGCGGTAGTGACCAGTGGGGCAATATCACCGCAGGCATTGACCTAGCGCGCCGGATGCGTAGCCGCCAGCTCTACGGCATGACGTGGCCGCTGCTCACCAAGAGCGATGGAACGAAGATGGGCAAGACGGAGTCGGGTGCCGTGTGGCTCGACCCCAAACGGACGAGCCCCTATCAGTTTTACCAGTACTGGGTGAACGTGGAGGATGCCGACGTGGGGGGCAGCTTGCGAAAGCTCACGGAACTGCCGATCGAGGAAATCGATTCGCTCGACGCGGCACGCACCGAGAACCCGGCTGCCCGAGAGAGCCAACGCCGTCTTGCCGAAGAATTGACACGGCTCGTCCACGGTGACGGGGCGCTCGCCACGGCTCAACAGGCGACCAAAATCTTCTTCGGCGCCGAGGTGGAGGGGCTGGATGACTCGACCTTGGGCGAGATTTTTGCTGACGTGCCTGCCGGCGAATTGCCCCGAGTCGGGCTGGAGGGGGACGGTCTGCCGATCGTCGATGCTCTGGTCGCAGCAGGCTTGGCCAAAAGCAAGGGCGAAGCCCGCCGGACGGTCGAACAGGGCGGAGCCTACATCAATAACCGCCGGGTCGAAGGGTTAGAAAAAAATCTTTCTGCCGCCGATTTGGCCAGCGAATCGGTCTCGGTCCTCCGAAGTGGCCGAAAACGGTACGCTTTGCTCCGATTTCAAGGCTAAAAACGGGCTCGGCCCGTACGACAACTCACAAGAGTTGCCGCGCGATCCTTGCTAGTTCCCTTTCCTCGTGCGTATATTGGAGGGCCCCACTTCGCTTTGAGCTAGGCAGCGTGGTGGGGGCATTCCTACGCTTATCAACCGTTACGCAACTCTATCTACCTAGAGGAACAGCGATGCCCGGCGAAGCCGTCATCGAGACACGTGCCTTATCGAAGACCTACCGCGACTTTTGGGGGCGCCAGAAAGTTCGTGCCCTCAAGGCGTTGGATCTGGAAGTCCACCGTGGTGAGGTCTTCGGACTCTTGGGCCCCAACGGATCGGGCAAAACCACCACCATCAAGCTCCTGCTCGGTTTGCTTTTTCCAAGCGAGGGGCAGGCGCTCGTCTTCGGCAAAGACGCGACCGATGTCTCAAAGAACGAGCGAATTGGCTACTTGCCGGAGGAATCGTACCTCTACAAGTTCCTCAACGCCGAAGAGACGCTCGACTTCTACGGTCGGTTGTTCGACATGCCGGCAGACGTCCGCAAGCAACGAGTCGATGAGCTGCTCAAACTGGTCAAGATCGATCATGCCCGTAAGCGTCAGTTACGGGAGTATTCCAAGGGCATGACGCGGCGCATCGGCTTGGCCCAAGCGCTGATTAACGATCCGGATCTGATTCTTCTGGACGAGCCGACGAGTGGCCTTGATCCGATCGGAACGCGCGAGATGAAGGATATGATCCTCCAGCTTCGTGACCAAGGAAAGACCATCGTCATGTGCAGCCACTTGCTGGCCGACGTGCAGGATGTTTGTGACCGAATCGCGATTCTTCATCAAGGCGAACTCAAAGAATTGGGCCGGGTGGATTCATTGCTGACGATTGAAGACGTTACCCAGATCCGTGCTCGCAACCTGAGCGAAGATTGCCAAAGCGAAGTGAAGTCGGTTATTGAACGTCATCAGGGCGAACTCCTGGAGATGGGCAATCCGACCACCACGTTGGAAGACCTCTTCCTGTCGATCGTCCGTGAGAGCGAGGAGAGGCCTGGCCGGCGTGTGGTTGCCGAAGCGGCTTCGACCGAATCGAAATAGACTTTCGTGAAAAACAAGAGTTAGTTCCCCCCCATTTCCAAACTCCCGGCAACTTAGCCCCGCAGCCAAGTGCCGTTAGCCGATAAGCCTTTCGTTCATGGTCGTAGAAAAGGAAGTCCTGCCGTACTTACAATGGCTCCTCCGCGGGACAAGCGAAACGCTGGCCGAGGGTGGGGGGGCGTTGGTCTTTTTCGCCATTATCGTCGTGACGCTCTTCGTCGTGACGCTTCTTGGCGGATTCTTGGTCTCTCTGGTCCGTTATGGTCCGACCAAGGCGGGCGAGATCGCCTACCGCACGCTCGCCGGAGGCTTCAACGACTTGACTCGTGTCTCGATACGGCGGGTCAGGGCGCTTGCCTCGCTTGCCATCAAAGAATCGCTTCGACGACGCGTTTGGGTAGCCCTTGCCGTTTTCGGATTGATCCTGCTGTTTGCCAGTTGGTATCTCAAAACGAACAATAATGAACCCGCGCGGCTCTACCTGAGCTTCGTGCTAACGGCGACCAGCTACTTGATCTTGATGCTGTCGCTCCTGCTCAGTGCGTTTAGCCTGCCGGGAGATTTTAAGAGCAAGACAATCTATACGATCGTTACCAAACCAGTTCGGTCAGGCGATATTGTTCTGGGCCGGATTCTCGGTTTCACGGCGATCGGCACTCTGTTGCTGGCGATCATGGCCCTGGGGAGTTGGTTCTTTGTCAACGGCTCGTTGGCCCATACGCATGGGGTGGATGTTGCTTCGCTCGAAACGCTCCGGGGAGCCAGTGGCGAATCAATCGGCCAACAGGGGAGAACAACGCTCGACGCTTATCATCGCCACCCCCTGTCGGTGGATGCAAACGGAATTGGCATTACCGACCCGGCCCATGGGCACTCCCACACGGTGGACTCGGAGCAAGGGGAATTGGTGGCCGGTCCTGCCGAAGGCTACTTGCGTGCACGTGTGCCGAAACGGGGTAAGCTCCACTTCTTGGATCGGAAGGGAGTCGAGGTCGCCCGGGGGATTAGCGTCGGCAACGAATGGGCCTACCGCAGCTTTATCCAGGGTGCCTCACAGGCTGCCGCGATCTGGACCTTCTCGGGCGTCGATGAATCGAATCTTGTTGAGTATGTCGAAGGAGAAGGGAAGTATCTTCCTGTGGAACTAATAGTGCGTGTCTATCGGTCCTACATCGGCGAGATTGAACAATCGATCCAAGGAAGCGTTCAACTACGCAACCCAGAAACCGGCTTGAAAACCACCTTACGCGTTTTCCCCGCAAAGGACTACTTGATCGACTCGTTTCAGTTTGCCAACGAGCAGACCGACTCGGAGCAAAACGCCATCACGATTCTCGACGATTTAATCTCTGAGAAAGGAGAGATTGAGGTCATCGTACAGTGCCTCGATCGGAGCCAGTACTTTGGCTTTGCCCAGGCGGATTGTTTCTTGAAGCTACCGGAAGGCTCGCCCCTTTGGAACTTCACCAAAGGTTACCTAAGCATTTGGATGCAGATGGTGATTGTCATTTCGGTCGCGGTAACAGCAAGTACGTTCCTCAGCGGTCCGATTGCCATGGTGTTTACGGTCTCGTTTATCGTTCTCGGATTCTTCCGCGAGTTCTTTGTCGATATTGCGGTTGGGGATTCGTACGGCGGGGGGCCGATTGAGTCGCTCGTTCGTTTGGTGACCCAGATGAATGTGATCTCGCCCTTCGACCCTTCGCCAGCCGTTAGTGCGATGCAAGGGGCTGACGATCTCCTCGAAATCATGATGCGGGCCGTTTCTTATGTCCTGCCGGACTTTAGCACGTTCCTTGGCCGCGTGAATTACGTTGCTGAGGGTTTTTCCATACCGACCGATGCGATGCTTCAAGATCTCACCGTCTGTTTAGCCTATGTGATTGGAATGACGATTGCCGGGTACTTCTGCCTGCGGACACGTGAGGTGGCACGATGAACGAACGAACACATTTTTTCCGCAAAGTGGCCTACGGTGTGGCGATTGCTGTGCTGTTATTTCCGCTCTCGCTGCTCAGTTCACCAGCCACGGTGGATTCCGAGGGGGGGACCCTGGCTCAACTACGTTCTGAGTACCGTCTTGGTCAGGGCGATTTGGGCGAAATTGACCCGGCGAGTGAAACCATCAAGCTCGCCACGCTCGGCTTGCGCGGCTTGGCGGTGAATCTCCTTTGGGAAAAAGCGACCCACTACAAAAAAGTCGAAGACTGGACCAACCTTGCTGTCACGCTGGAACAGCTTGCCAAGTTGCAGCCCAACTTCATTACGTTTTGGAAATACCAATCGTGGAACCTTAGCTACAACGTCTCGGTCGAGTTCGATGATTACCATGACCGTTACTATTGGGTTCGTCGTGGTATTCAGTTCTTAGAGCAGGGAGAGAAATACAACCGCGACAATCCTGAATTGCTAGCCGAGTTGGGTTGGGTCAATGGCCAAAAGATTGGTCGCTCCGACGAAAAAAAACAGTACCGCCGCCTTTACAAAGCGGATGATGATTTTCATCCTGTGGATCGTCCCCCGGTGGAGCGTGATAACTGGCTGGTCGGAAAAAATTGGTACCTCAAGTCGATTGCAGCCGTGGATGAAAAGGGGCGTAGTTTGGGTCGTAAAAGCCCGGCGATCTTCTACTCGACTCCCTCGAAGAGCCAAATGAGTTACTCGGCAGCGATTGAGGACGAGGGACTCTTTGAGCGAGCGGTCGCGGGATGGAAAAAGGGAGGGAAGGAATGGAGCGACTTCGGTCGGGTACCGATCGAACACTCGACCGGACCCATTTTGTATCTGGGGGACGAAGAAAAACTAGCGAAGCGTGTCGAAGAGCTTCGTGAGCAGTTGACCAGCCTGTTGGATGGCGTCGAAGAGAAAGTCGCCAGCGAAGCCCTCGCGAAACTGACCGATGAACAGCGCGAAGCGCTCGACACCCCCTACGACAAAATAACAGAAGAGCAAAGGGAATTAGCCTACGAGGCCCGCCAACAGATTAAAGTGACACCCGAGTTGCTCGCCGAAAAAATTGCCGAGGATCTACCAGAAAAACAACGTGAAGCCGAAGTTCTTGCCGCTGATCTTCGGGACACGTCACGTCTATTACAATTTACGCAGAACTATAAGAGCACGACCAACTACGATTACTGGGCCCTTCGGTGCGAATTTGAGCAAACCAGGGCGGCGATGACGGCCCGTGAATTGGTCTACCGTGCTCGCCGGGAGTTCATGGATAAGGCCGCCCCGGTCACGGCCAAGGAAATTTACGAAGAAGCGTTCGCCCGTTGGAAAGAGGTCTTTGAGGAGTTCCCCGACTTGATGGACGTTGGTGGGACAACAGGGGACGATATCATGGTCTTCGTCTACGAATACAACGAGGTGCTTGAGCAACTCGATGAACAAATTGCCGATGATTTCCCCTTATGGGATCTCATTGAGAACTTTGACACCGAGCGTGTTTTCCAAGTGGAGCTTCACAACCGGGAACAGAAGCAAGGTGACGGCGATGAAAAGGAAGCCGCCGAGGGTACCCCTGCCGGTGAGCCAGAAAACGATCCTGAGGCCGACGCAGCGACAGCAGTGCCAGCACTGCCGTAGCTTCTGGGGATTTTTGCTCCTTCAAGATGCGCCGATTTGGCTTGCGCTGCTTAGGGCGTGAGGTCGATAGGGAGGGAGAGTGGTTCCTCTCGATCGGTTCCTCCGGAGTATCTGTGTCGTGTCCTCTCGACTGCTTAGCCTTTTTTTTGCTCTGTCTGCTGTTCTCGTGTCCCCTCTCTCGGTGGCGACTGCCAGTTCGCCCGGCGAGTTGCGGCTGACGCTGTCGATGCAGGACCCTGCCAACGTAAGAACAGGCAGTGAAACGGCAGGCCACTGTCGTGCCGCCGTGGTGACAGCCGTAACGCTCTCGCCTGACGGCCAGTCGGTCGCCGCGGCGGGCGATGACCACTGCCTACGTCTTTGGGATACGCGAACGGGCGAACGGCGTCACACGCTCAGGGGGCATAAGGATTGGATCCGTGCGGTCCGTTTTTCACCCGATGGCCAACGCCTTGCCTCGGCTGGCAATGATAGCACCCTCCGTTTATGGACTTTCCAACAACCGGAGGCCCGTTCGCGACGGATTCAACTTTCTGGCGGACCGCTTCAATCGGTCGCGTTCCATCCAACCGAACCGAGCCTAGCCACGGTCGGCTTTGGCAATATCTTACGAATGCACGATGCGACTACAGGCGAAGAACAGGCTCAACTTGCTTGCCCTTGCAGAGACACCCGTACGGTCGTTTTTTCGGGCAGTGGCCGTTGGGTCGCTGTCGCAGGTCGCAACGGAGTCGTTCGATTATGGGATTTGGCGGCGAAAAAGGAAGCGATTGACCTCAAAGGAGATGGTCGCCGCGTGCGTGCGATGGCCTTCGCCCCGGGAGGCAATTTGCTAGCAACCGCCGGAGATGGCCCTGCGGTTCGGCTTTGGCGATTGGAATCGCAGGGGGAATCGATCTCCCCCAGTTTTCGCTCCGCCCGTATTGTCCCCATGGTAGAAGAAATCCTAACCCGCCCCGGCAAGAACTACGCATTAGCGTTCCTCACCGATCATGTTTTAGCCGTTGGCGGCACCAGCAACTCGATTCGTCTTTATGATGTCGGAACGGCCTCACCCCGAGGTGAATTAACAGGCCACACGGGCACGGTCGCCGCTTTGGCAGCCTCAGCCGATGGGCGAATGCTCGTCTCTGGTTCATTCGATACGACCGTGCGAGTTTGGTCGCTCGGCGAGTCGATCGCCGGAGAGGACCGCGTTGCCGTACGAAATAAGACTGAGAAGACGGGGGCAGCTCGCTAAAGAGCGACCCCGACAAAAATTGTAAGGGACGACACTCCGTCCCTCTCGCCGTTCACTCACCGAGGTTTCAAGGAGGAAACCCGTGGGAATGATTAGCTCACTTTTTCGCCGTTCCAGTACCCTAGCGCGCGCTAAGAAGGCTCCACGCCGTTCTTCGCGTTCGTCCCGGCAGGCTCGCTTTGAGTCGTTGGAAGAACGCCGCATGTTGGCGGCAGATGTCCTGCTCGGATCGGTTTATTACGAAGAGGCGACCGGGGATGACTCCGAGGGAGACGTTATCCAGGTCGCCTTCGTCGGCGGCGCCGCAGAAACGACGCTCGACCGACTTGTAATTAGCGGCGACAAGTTGGGGGATGGCCTATCGATTAACGACACTATTTTCGATGTCTCCGATGGAGGGGCCGGGGCTTTTGAGGCGGTTGGTTATAATCTTATAAGCAGCGATGGGTTCACTGTGACCGGCGTCGAGGTGGTGGATGGGGGTACCGACATTGTGTTCACCTTCAGTGGGTTCGACGCTGGTGAAAAGCTCGTCTTCTCGGCAGATGTCGATGAGTTTCAGGCGATCAATCCGGAAACCGGAGATCCGTTCTATAATTCCGTGGTCGAGGGAGCCGAGTTCCAGTTCAGCACGATTGTCGGAGAGTTCTCGGCGCCTGGGTATGTGGACCTTACTCTTGAAGCTCGCTACTACGATTTCTTTGATGCCAAGCGGGACGAGGCGGAATTGGCCGCTGGCTCCGTGCTGACGACCCTTCCAGACGACACTTACGAAACGAGTACCAACCAGACCGACCGAACGGCCGGTGCGGTCACCCATGAGCAGCAACTCAAACTCGCCAGCCTTTCGGGGTACGTTTACTACGACCGGAGCGACGACGGCATTTTTGATTCTGGCGAATCGCCCATCGCTGGCGTAACGGTCGAATTGCTCGATGCCCAGGGGAACGGAACGGGCATTACGACCGAAACGGATGCCAACGGGTTCTACGATTTCAAAAACCTTGAAGCGGGCACCTGGGGCGTTCGTGAGACGCAGCCAGCCGACTACTTCGATGGCAAGGATACGATCGGCTCCAACGGTGGCTTGGTAACGAACGACCTTTTCACGGGGATTGCCCTTGCCTATGGCGAGGACGCCACCGACTACAACTTCGGCGAATTGCTCCTAGGCAGCATCGCAGGACAGGTCTACGCTTCCCCCAACGGCGATTGTAACTTTGACGACCCGGGCGAACCGATCGCGGGCGTTGTCATCGAATTGCTCGATGCCCAGGGGAAAGTGATCGACACCCTAGTGACCGATAGCGAAGGACGGTACCAATTCACCGGTCTGCCGCCAGGCGTCTACGGCGTCCGCGAACAGCAGCCGGACGGGTTTTACGATGGGGGCGAACGCGCAGGAACCGCAGGGGGCGATGTTTCAGATGACCTCATTACGAACATCGAGCTCGGGCAATCGAATCCCAATGCCATTAACTACGACTTCTGTGAGCACGTCGGTGCGACTCTCTCTGGCTACGTTTACCACGACCAAAGTGATGACGGCCGTTTTGACGCTTCTGAAGAACCGATCGCCGGAGTAACGATCGAACTACTCGATGCCGCAGGCGCGGGGACCGGTATTACGACCGTAACGAATGCTGACGGCTACTATGAGTTCACGAACCTAGAAGCGGGTACCTGGGGTATCCGTGAGACGCAGCCCGCCGATTTCTTTGACGGCAAAGATACGGTCGGCTCCCATTTAGGAACGGCGGGTAACGACGTTATCACTGGCGTAGTGCTTGACTTCGGTGATCGCGCGGTGAATTACAACTTTGGCGAATTGCTCGGTGCCAGCCTCGCCGGGCGCGTTCATGCTTCAACCGATGGCGATTGTGGTTTCGAGGCCCCCGATATCCTGCTTGAAGGGGTCGTCATCGAATTGCTAAACCCCGCAGGCGAGGTGCTGGAAACGACCCTGACCGACGCCGAGGGACGCTACAATTTCTCCGGCCTACGTCCGGGCGAGTACCAGGTGCGTGAGCAACAGCCGGTAGGTTACTACGACGGCGATGAGCGTATCGGCACCGCGGGCGGGAGCCTCTCGAACGATCTTGTCAGCGGTATCCTATTGGGTTCGGGCGAAAATGCGACGCAGTACGATTTCTGCGAACGTGTCGGCGCCAACCTTTCGGGCTACGTCTACTTCGACCGTAGCAACGAAGGGGATCGCGACCCTGGAGAAGAGGGTATCGCTGGCGTAACACTCAAGTTGCTCCGTGGGGACGGAACCGACACGGGCAAGCGGGCCGTGACGAACGCCGAGGGGCGGTACGAGTTTACCAACCTTGCCGCCGGCAAGTACCGAGTCATGGAGATTCATCCGGTCGATTGGATCGACGGAATTGATAAAGAGGGAAGCCTGGGCGGGTCGCCTGATAACCCGGGGGACATGATTAGTGAGATCATGCTCGACTTTGGTGACAACGCCGTCAATTACAACTTCGGCGAACTTTTGCCCGGCAGCATAGCGGGTAGCGTCCGCTCATCGCGCAGTGGGGACTGTCTTGAAGAGGAACACGCTGCACCGATCGAGGGAGTCGTGATCCAGTTGCTCGACGACTCGGGTAAAGTACTTCGTACGACCCAGACCGACGCCAACGGCGACTACCGCTTCGACGACTTGCCGCCCGGTATGTACGGTGTTCGTGAAGTACAGCCAGAAGGGTTTTTTGATGGTTCGTTAGAAATTGGCTCGGGCGGCGGCAAGAGTTTTGTTGCGAATGAAATTGCTGACGTGAACCTTGGCCCTGATGTCCAACTTGTGAATTACGATTTTTGCGAGACCCCTCCAGCAGGTCTGGCTGGCTACGTCTTTATTGATGGATCGCCGATTTTCACCTTCGAGCCACTTCCCGAAGATATCTCGGAGATTCGAGACGGAAGGCGAACGGCGGACGACACGCCGCTCGCCGGAGTCTCGCTACGCCTCGTCAATGGCAGAACGGGGGCCGAGTTGTACCTTGCTGGGACGCTCTCGGAAGAGGAGGCTCGAGGGAAACAGGCGATCGAAGTTCTTCCCGGTTTTTACACCGACGGGAAACTCGAAACGGTGACCGACGCCAACGGTTACTACGAGTTCCTCGGCCTGCCAAGCGGTTCTTATGCGGTTGTCGAAGTGGGCCCTGACGGGCTGATCGACGGCATCGACACGCCCGGTTCGCTCGGCGGACAAGCGGCGAATCCGAGCGAAGAGGGAGTTCGCATCTCTCCGCACCAATCGTTGTACGGAAACGATGTGATTTTCAGCATCACGCTCGGCGGCGGAGATTTTTCGGTTGAGAACAACTTCAGCGAAGTTGAGGTCACCAACTACTATTGGCCCCCGGAGACGCCCGAAACGCCGCCCACTCCCTTGGTCTTCTCTCCCCGTCCAACGGCCTTGCGTCCGCTGCTGACGCCGCTCACTCCGCCTGCGACACCCGAGATTCCGAGCATCAATGGCTCGGCACTCGGCTATACCTGGCACTTGAGCGTCATCAACGCCGGGCAGCCACGCACCTTTAGCGATGGGGCTGGAGGCGAAATGCGTTTCGCCTCCGTGAAGACCGGCACGAGTGAATGGGAAGGGGCCGACCGATCGACCGAAGAGCTAAGCCGCGCCAAATGGGAGTTGCTTGCTAGCGATGTTGAGGGGGCCGATCTCAGTCAGTTCCTCTTCGGCCACGAAGACGCGATCCCCGTTTCAGGTGACTGGAACGGCGATGGCATTACCGACATTGGTGTCTTTGTCGCCGGTAATTGGTACTTGGACCTCAATGGCGATGGCCGCTGGGACCGCGACGACCTGTGGGCGAAGCTCGGCTCGAGGGATGATTTACCCGTCACCGGCGACTGGGATGGCGACGGAAAGACCGACATCGGCATCTTCGGCCCCGCATGGCCGCGCGATCCGTATGCTATTCGCCATGAGCCAGGCCTGCCTGACGTGGCCAACCATCCCGGTCCGATCGACGGGAAAATGAAGAACGTTCCGCCGGTCACAGAAGAAGCAACCAGCGGTGCCCGATTGCTCAAGCCGTCCGAAGGCCTCGCGCGACGGACCGACCTGATCGATCATGTCTTCCACTACGGCACGGCAGGCGACGTGCCGGTGACAGGTGACTGGAACGGCGACGGCATCCGCACGATCGGCGTCTTCCAGGACGGTTCCTGGGTGCTCGATACGGACGGCGACGGCCGCCTTACCGAGGCCGATCGCCGAGTGGCACTTGGCCAAGCGGGTGACAAGCCGGTCGTGGGCGACTGGGACGGAGACGGCATCGACGAACTGGGCGTCTACCGAGCGGGCGAGTGGCTTGTGGATGCCGACGGCGATGGCCGGCTCGACGCCACCGACCAAGCGTTTGCCGAGACCGCCGCTGAGGAGGGAGTTGTCCCAATCACTGGCGATTGGGATGGCGACGGTACCGACGAACCGGGCATCTACACGCCGGGAACAGAAGCCACCGAGGGCCCTGAAATGCGAGTTTCACGCCGTGCCGGGTAAATGAAAATCCAGTAGGGCCTACTTACTTCGCGTACCGCGCCGGGGTTTCTTGGCTCCTGCCTTCTTACCCCGTTTCGATTCCAAGTAGCGCGGGTTGTCGGCTTGGCCCGTCATTTCGTAGAGAAAGCGGCTGGGGAAGGTGTCGTGTGGCTTGCCCCACTTGCGGCGGGTAAGGGCGAGCGACAAGGTCAGTCGATCGCGGGCCCTCGTTACGCCGACGTACGCCAGACGCCGCTCTTCAGCGATGGCCACTTCACCATCGTCGATCGATCGCTTGTGCGGCAAGATGGTCTCTTCCATCCCAACGAGGTACACGTGTGGGAACTCGAGGCCTTTGGCCGCGTGGAGCGTCATCAGTGCAATGGCATCGCGGCCCAACTGCGATTCTTTGTCGTCCGTGTCGTTGCGATCGCCGGTGGCAATTTCATCCAGAAAGTCCGGCACCAGCCCCAACGAGTCTTCGCCCTGTCCCTGGGCGCCCTGCCCATTCTTGGCTTGGAACGAAGCGGCGGCGTTGACGATCTCTTCCATCGCCGCGGTACGAGCCTCTCGCTCATCGACGTTGGGATAAAGCCGTTTGAGTTCGTCCCTGTAGCGAGATTCATCCATCACGCGGCGGACAAAACCATCGAGCGAGTCGCCTGCCGCCTTCGTCCGCCAACTTTCGATCAGAGTGCGAAGCTCAAGGACGCCCGTCTTGGCCGCTGGCGTAATTGCTGGCAGTGCCCGATCGCTTGCGAAGACTTGCCACAGTGGTTCCCCCCGATCAACGGCTGCCGCCATAAGTTTCTTACGCGAACCGTCCCCAATACCACGTGGCGGGGTGTTAAGGATTCGCAGCAACGCCGGTTCGTCGTTCGGGTTTGCCACCAATTTCAGGTAGGCCAACAAATCGCGTACCTCACGCCGATCGTAAAAACTCATCCCACCGATCAGCACGTAGGGCAAATCGGCCGCCCGAAGCTCCATTTCAAACGCCCGCGGCTGTTCGTTCGTTCGGAATAAGATGGCGAAATCTGAGGGCCGCAAGATTTTACCCCCACCGCTGAGAAAACGTTCTCGCTCTTCGCCTTGCAATCCTCCCTGCCGATCCCAACCACAGGCCAGCAATTTCTCACGAATATCCTCGACAACCTTGAGCGACTCTTCCGTCTCGTCCTTGAACTGTAGAATACGCGGCTTGTCGCCCCCTTCGCCTTCCACTTCGCGAAACGGGCGTAATATCTTTTCATGCCGTTCGCTGTTGAAGGCAATGAGCGTGTTAGCGTACTCAATGATAGGCCGCTGGCTGCGATAGTTCTCTTCCAGCCGAACGATCTTGGCCTCGGGCCAATCGTCCTTGAACCGCAAGATGTGTGTCACCTCCGCGCCACGCCAGGCATAAATGGACTGGTCGTCGTCCCCCACCACACACAAGTTGCGATGCCCCATCGCCAGGGCACGGACGATCTCGTACTGGCTGTGGTTCGTGTCTTGGTACTCATCGACCAGCACATGATCGAACCGCCCCGCTTCGTCACGGCGAATTTTCGGGAACTTTGTGAACAACCGTTCGGTGAGCAGCAGCAGGTCATCGAAATCGACGACGCCAGCCTTCTGCAAATTATTTTGGTAACGCCGATAGGCGACCGCGGCCAAATGCTCACGGTCGGTCTCCGCTACAGCGGAAGCCTCGGCAGGCAAAATCGACTTCATTTTCCACCGGCTAATGGCAGCCAGCAGGTCGGACGGCTTGAGGGCATCGTTCGGAGCACGAATCTCACGCAAAGCGGAACGGGCTTGGGATTCCTGGTCCCCTCGATCGGCAATCGTAAACCGCGCCGGATAGCCAAGCTCCGTCGCATGACGCCGAAGCACGCGAACACAGAGCGAATGGAAAGTAGAGATTTCCGGCGCCGGCAGTTTTTTCTTGGCACCCCTCGCTCCCCTTGAGGAGGGCCGCCCACGGCTCTGCTTGTTCCCCTGCTTACGACTCCGCCGAATCATGTCGCTAGCCCGATCCTGCATTTCCCCGGCGGCTTTTCGCGTAAATGTGACGGCAAGAATCCGCTCAGGACGCACGCCGCTCCTAATTAGCTCCGCAATCCGTGTCGTTACCACACGCGTCTTGCCAGTCCCCGCACCGGCCAAAACCAGCAGCGGGCCACGGAGCGTGTGGACAGCGTCACGTTGATCGGGGTTGAGACCAGCCACAGGTGGGGGGAGTTAGAGGGGGAGGTGATCCAATAGAGTAGGGTTTACCGAAGAATATCCCCCTCCCCCGATTTCAGGGGGAGGCCATTCTACTGGGTAAACGGGGGGGAGGGGGGCTGAACCATGTGCAAGTGTTCTAAAAACCCCTCCCCTAGCCCCTCCCCTAAAAAGGGGAGGGGGATATTCTTCGGCAAAGCATGTTTTTGTGGGGCTGAGCCATCGGTTCCGGCTTCCCCCTTCTTGGGTGACCCTCTACGATACAGGCTTTCCGACCGTGACCCAGCCCCAGGGCTGACTAACCCCGTAATTGTAATCAAATAGTAATCGGCACGACTGATATGGATTCTGAACATCGCCACGAACTTGAAGAAAACGAACTCGCCGGTTGGCTAACTGAGAAAGTCGAATGGGTTCAGTCGAATCTGCCCCTGATCGTCGCCTCGCTCATCGCCCTGATCGCCGCCGTCGCCGGTTGGGCCGCTTACGCGAACAATGCGGAGGCCAAGCGTGCCGATTCGTGGCGGACGTTCACCCTTGCCGTTGAGGGCGTCCGACCAAGCCTCGAAGCGCTCCAGCAAGCAGCCGATGAAAACCCGGGCACTGAGGTTGAGCAGTGGGCTCGTGTCACCTGGGCCGACGGTCGACTGTGGCAAGGTGCCAACGTCTACCTGCGGGATCGGACCCAAGCAGAAGAGGCGCTTGCCGAGGCAGAAGCGACCTACAAGACATTGCTGTCGGCCAAAAACCCGGAGATCGCTGATCGAGCCACTTATGGTCTCGCCCGTATCCTTGAGATGCGAGGCGACTTGGAGGCGGCTCGTGAGCAGTACAGCCGCGTCGGTGGCCCCTTTGCTGAGATCGCTGCTGCCCGGGCCGAGGCGCTCGGCTCGGATCGTGTCAAAGCAAGCTACGCCTGGATTACGCAAACCACAGCCGCACCGTCTGGCCCAACAACGGGCGAACGGCCTGACCTTACGCCTGACGACATTGCCTTGCCAGGAGCGTCCGACGAAACGGCCGACCCCGATGCGACGCTCGACGCTCTGCTTGAGGACATTGCCGCGGATGTCGAAAAAGAGCCGAGCGAGGAAGCGACACGTATCGAAGAATAAGTGCTGAACCCGCCTTCA
>JAJRUA010000240.1 GCA_024278035.1 Planctomycetota bacterium
AACATGCCAAAGCCAACCCCTTTGCCGGTGACGGCCACGCGCAGGGCATGGATGATCTCGCCGATTTTGATCCCTTCTCGCTCGACAAACGACTTGAGGAGTGTTTCGATTTCTTCCGCCGTCGCCTCGGGAACCGCAGCCAATTCTTCGCGAAATTTGGCGAGCAAACCAGCAGCAGCCTTCGGCTTGACCAATCGTTTCGCAAAAACTTTTTCGTCGTAAACGAGCTTCGCATCGTCAACAAAAAAGTCGTCGTAGTCGAGGATGTCACCGTAAGTTTTAATGCGATCACCGGCGGCGGAAAGGAGGGCGGTCACCAACGGTCCTGTTTCGCACGGAACGGGGTCGGCAACGAGCCCCGCTTCTTGCAGAAAGAGGATGCTCTTTGCAACGCGCTGTTTGATCGGCACCTGTTGCATCGCCCGATCTTGAAACGAGAAGAGCTTCTGCGGATCAAAACTTGCGGGGGCCTTGTTGACCCGTTCCAAAGAAAAATGCTCGATCATTTCCGCAACCGTAAACTCTTCACGCGAATCATCGAGCGACCAGCCAAGCAGCAACAAGTAATTGAGCAGCGCCTCAGGCAGGTACCCAACTCGCTCGTAGAAATCGACGATCACCGGGTTGAACGTCTCGGCAGCCATCTCCAGGCCAAGACGCTCCGCAACGCGACGGCCATGATTATTGATCTGCGCAAAGTCACGATTCTTCAGGTATTTGTCGAGCTTTCGTTTGCTCAGCTTGGTTTTGCTGCCTGGTTCCGCGACGTACGGCAAGTGGGCAAACTGGGGCAGCTCGTAACCCAGCGCCTCAAAAATAAAGACCTGTCGGGGCGTATTGGGCAAATGCTCTTCGGCACGAATGACGTGCGTGATTTGCATGTCATGGTCATCAACCACCGTGGCAAGATGATAAATCGTGCTCCCGTTGGCGCGTTGGATGACATGATCCTGTTCACGAGCCCAATCAAAGGTGACTTCGCCCCGCACGAGGTCGTTGAGCACGAGGCGTCCTTCACGTGGCATTTTGAGCCGGACGACGCCCTGCCGGCCGTCGGCTTCGTAGGCAGCCGCATCATCGGGCGAATCGGCCTTCCAGCGGCGGCTGTAGGTGAATTGTTCGCCAGCCGCCTGGGCCGTGTCGCGCTCGGCTTGCAGTTCCTCGGTCGTCGCGTAATCAAGGTAGGCAGCCCCCTTGGCGATCAGCCGTTCGACGGCGGCCTGGTACCGATCGCCCCGTTGCGACTGAAAGTAGGGACCGTGGTCGCCCTTCGACTGCTTTGCATCATTTGCGTCAGGTGAACTAACGGGCCCTTCGTCCCAATCAAGGCCTAGCCACTCGAAGCCATGCAAAATAGGGGCAAGGGCCTCTTCGACATTACGCTGCTGGTCCGTATCGTCCACCCGCAGCAGAAACTGCCCCCCGTGCTGCCGTGCAAAGAGCCAATTAAAAAGGGCCGTCCGCACCCCACCGATGTGTAAGAAACCGGTAGGGCTGGGAGCAAAGCGAGTGCGTACCGACATGACGGTGGGGGCGAGGGGGTGTTACGACAGGCGAGAAACAACTCACTAGAATAGGCATGATAGCAGGCAGAGGGCAGAGGGCGAGCCGGGTACCGTAAGGCCCCGGAGGTTCCCGTTACTTCACCGCCTTACGGCAAAGATCGGGGGGCCCGCACCGCTCGCCTGCCGACTAATTTTTCACGCTGCGTGGCGTGCCTTTTGTTTACGCAGCCGTTTCCGCTCAGCCTTCGACAATTTGCGGCGTGTGGGTGACTCGTCGTAATCGTCCTGATAGTCGTCGCTGCCGCTGACCCAAGAGGTGGCTTCTTTTTCTGGCTTGGCCTCAGCCTTTGTTGCTCGGCGGGTGGCTTGGCGCTCCGCAGCACTCGGGCGGAGTGGCTCCTCTTTCGACGGCTCTGGCTTGGAGGGGCTCGGCTCCGGAGCCAGCCGAATCGAAGGCTTGGCAGCGGGTGCCTCAGGTTTCTTGGCCGATTTCTTCGGTTTCGCTCTCTTTTGGACGGGCGTTGCCTTTTGAACGGGCGGGGCAACGGCTCCTTCCACTTCAAGCACAATTCGCCGTGCGAAAAAGAGCAGCGACATGATCGCCAAAGAAACACCCGCCAAAGTTGCCACGGGGGCCAACAGGGGCGAAGCCAACAGGGGAGACCCACTGGCCAGCGACTCGGGCACAAGGCCCGCCTCCACCACACTACTTATCAACGTAGCCGACGCCGCCAAACAAGCCACGCCAATCGCGACACGGCTGTCAGCCATACCAACCAGCAGCCGAACTGCCAGAGCACCAAGAACCACAATGCTCGGCACAAGCCACCAGAAAGCGCCCGTTCCCAACGGCGCGAAACCGGTCGATTTCGCAAGCAATTCTCCCAGGAACCCGTGAGCGTGCGTGGCGGCGTTCCAACTCAAAGCGACCGACGCTGCGGCTGCAACCAGCCACCATCGGTAACCACAACGGAGATCGTCCATACGCGATCGGCAGAGTCCGAACGCAATCATTGCCAGCAGGGCCATTCCCATCCATAAGGTAGACGCCCACCAGGCAGCAAGCGATGCCGGACGATCCATCCACAACCAATCAATTGGCTTTGAGGCCCCCTCTGCCGCAAGTGCAAGGCTCAGCCCATCCAGCAGTACGAGCCCCACCACCGCCGCAGAAAGGCTTATGAAAACGGCCGTTAAGCTCCACCAAGACCGAGGGAGCAGTCGGGCAGCAACCGCCATGCTGGCGCTCCCTTCCCCCGGCGCGTAGCGCGGGCCTGATGGGGGGCTCATGGCCCCTGGGTTTTCGTCCTTGGTGGCAACCGTGGCGCCATCGTGAAGCAAACGTCGGCGTCGGCCTGTCCGTACAGCAGAAGACATATTCTTAGCGATCCCTCGCGTAGTGCGTCGTGGTTCTAGACCCAAATAAATCCGGCAGCATCCTGCTGCCTTGAGAAGCAAGGCCTCCTCTGAAAAGGAGCCGCTTCTCTAACCAAAGTAATTCGGCCACGTTCGGCTCTCCGTGAACGGTTTCACTCTAGGGTTCCGGTTAAAGAGATTAGGGGAACTGCCATGCCTGAATCACTTTGGTTCGCCGCAAGCGTCTCTTTTAGTCGGACGCGGGACGCCAAAATGTGACCTAATCTTTCACGGCTCGGCATATCCCCAGACCCTCCTACTAGCACCGCTTGCTGCGAAAAAATGTCGCTTGATTCTCCCCCACAACTGACGGCCCCTTCCGCCTCGACCTCCGTTTCCGAGGAACAGCAAGTTCAAGAGCTACTTATCGCTCTTGATGCTTCTGCGGTAACCACAGGACAGAGCAGCACCGGCACGGCGACCGTCCACGCCAATCACGAACAACGGCTCGTTAGCGGGCGTCTTGGCATGGTTGCCGCGCTCTACAGTGCCTTGCAGTGCAAGCACCCCGCCTCGGCGTCGCACAGCCTTCGCGTAGCTCTCGGCTGTAGCACCTGGGCCGCCTCGCTCGAGATGCCAGACAAACTTCGCACGCAATTGGAAGCTGCCGCCCTGATGCACGATGTTGGCAAGATCGGTGTTCCTGACGAAGTCCTTTGCAAAGCGGGCCGACTGACTCCTGTCGAGATGCAGTCGATCGACCGTAGCCGTGAAGCGGCTCGCCATATCCTCACCACGGCCGGAGCCCCATCGGCAGTGATCGAAGGAGTCGTTGCCGCCAGCGCTTGGTACGACGGGAGCCACCGCACCGTCAATCTCACGGGAGAGCAAACACCTGTCATTTCGCGAATGATCGCCATCGTCGATGCTTTTGATTCCATGACAACCGATCAGGTTTACCGCTCCGCTCGCTCAAAAGAACGAGCCATTGCCACACTTTACGAACAAGCGGGAACACAGTTCGATCCCGATCTTGTGGCAAGCTACTGCAACGTCTTCTCGCAAGACCAAAACGCCTTAGAAGAAGACGTTTCGCAGCGATGGATAGCCTCCGTTGGCGATACCTCCACTTCACCGGCTTGGGTTCCCACAATCGCGGTGTCGTCAAGCAATGCCAACGGCGATTCAGGAGACGGTGCGACGCCGGCCCCTTCGTTGGAGTCCATTTTCTCAGCAAAACTCGTTGAGAATATGCACGACGCGGTTATCTACGTTGATGAACAACGTCGCATTCTCTTCTGGAACACGGGTGCTGAACGCCTCACTGGCATCGGCTCAACAGCGGCCACCGGCAAGCAATT
>JAJRUA010000241.1 GCA_024278035.1 Planctomycetota bacterium
CGCAGATTGAGTTGCTCTTATCCGATGTGGATGGAGTGATGACCGACGGGGGTTTGTCGTTTGATGAGAATGGCATAGAGAGCAAGACGTTTAGCGTGCGGGACGGTTTAGGGATTAAGCTGTGGGCGCGGGTAGGTGGCACGTTTGGAATCGTCACGGGGCGTCTTTCGAGAATTGTTGAACGACGTGCGGAGGAATTGGGCGTCGAAATTCTGCATCAGGGGATTTCCGACAAACTGACAACGATAAGAAAAATCGCGGAAGAACAGGGCTGCTCGCTTGAACAAGTGGCCTACATTGGCGACGATTTGCCCGACCTGCCCGCGATTCGTGCGGTGGGGCTTGGCATTGCGGTGGCCGATGCGGCTGCGGAAGTTCGTGAAGGGGCGGACTTGGTAACCCAAACCCCCGGCGGACGGGGTGCCGTACGGGAAGCGATCGAAACCATCCTGAAGGCTTCAGGCCGTTGGAAAACAATCACCGATGAGGTGGGGTAACTGGCCGTGTGGCGACGACTTAGCAAAGGAGCGATAGCCTTGGCAGCGACCTTAGTCGCTTACCAAATCTATGCGCTGACCGCTGTGCCGCTACTCGAGCCAGCAGCCCCCACCGCTTCTCTTACCGCCGCTTCGGACGCAACTTGGAACCAAGGCACGAATCGTGTCGGGCGTTATCAAACCATCCTGCAAAGCTATTTTCCAACAGGGCATTGGTCGCTCGTGGGCAAGCCGATGGTCGTGGATAACGGCAAAATGATGCTCGTGCTGGAAAATTACCACCGGTTTGACGACGGGCGCGTCTCGTTGAGCAAATGTGCGGTTGTCTTTTTTCCAACCCCACGCATCACTGGGGCCACACCACCACGCGACGCAGTGATTATCGAAGCGCCCGGCGGTGCGACGCTGCTATTCGATAGTGCCCTGAGCCCCGGCAACAACAAAATTGGCCGCCCTGTCCGAGGTGTCTTTCCTGGTGAGCTGGTGATTCGTAGCGACATGCACAAGCCGGGCCCCGAGGACGATCTGCGAATCGTCACCCACGATTTGCGATTGGAAGAGACCTTGCTCTTTGCCGAGGCCGGCGCGTCGTTCCGCTTGGGGCCCCACTCCGGTTCGGGACGAAAGCTAGAAATCCAACTGCTCCGTGAAACCGACTCGAAGCCGGGCGACTCGGGGGTTTCCATCGCAGGAATCGCCTCTTTGGAACTACGAGAAGGAGTCGAGGCGACCCTTCGCCTGCCTAAACAATCGAAACTCCAAGCCAAGCCACCCATCCACACCGACGCACGAGCCCTGCCCGAACGGTCCGGTTGGGTAACTCTCGCCGCTGCCCACGAACCAGAAGTTTCTACGGAAAAATTGGGCGGCGAGTTGCATGTCACCAGTGCTGGGCCCTTCCGTTTTGATTTCACACGGTTTGTTGCATCCCTCCAGCAAGAGGTGCGTGCGACGATGCGCAATGCGAACGGACCGAGCGATCAGCTTTATTGCAGCGAACTCCGTTTGTACTTGGCAGATGCCCAGGGGAACCAAACAGTGCTTAACCCGGCCGACGAACCCGATTTGGCCCAACAGCAAGGGCGACTCTTGGGGCAAATGCAGCCCTATTTGCTTGAAGCCTTGGGCGACCCAGTACGGATGGATTCGCCCGGACGGCAAGCGAGCGCGCGAGGGCAACGGCTCAAGTTATGGGTAACGGACCGCCGGTTGCGTATCGAGGGGACCCCCGCGACCCTTGCCCAAGGTTTGAACGAGACACACGCCGCCTGGATTGATTACCGCTCGCCACCAGAAAACTCGCCTGCCGCGATCGGCGATCTTTCAATGGCTGGCCCCGGTTGGTTGCGAGTGGCAACACGCAAGGATAGCCCGGACAAATTGATCGAAGCGCGATGGTCGGCCGTCGATGCCAAAGGGACCGAAGCAGTTCGACTGGCACGCGATCGGAACGGCCAGCCCATGTTGCTCGTCGCCGGCAAGCCGGAGATCGCCGCCTCAGGGTTGGGCCGCATCCAATCGGATCGGCTTAGCCTTCGCTTCCGCGAAGTCGCGCCCGACGGCGCCGACGGCCCAGCGATTGAATTGGGAACCAAGGGAACCGAAGGCAAGCTGGCCCTCTTGGTCCATCGGATCGACGCCACCGGCAATGTCCGATTCCGTGGCCGCGAGCTAGAAGGCAAGACCGAAGACCTGGTGGCTTGGTTTCGCGAAATGCCTGCCGAAGAACGACAGCGAGAGAGTCGTTCCAGCCAGCATGGATCAACGCGAGCCGAGGGCAAAACCAAGGCGAGCGATAAGCTTTACCGACTAACGGCTGGCAAGGTGCAAGTGGATGTCGGCCTGTTTGGCCGCCGCGCCGAGCCAACGAGCTTGCTCTGTAGCGACGGAGTCCGGTTCGAAGAGATTTCGGCTACCAGCGGGAAAGAACCGCTCATGGTGACGGGGGCCGAACTGCGAGTCGATGGCCTGCATCACAAGTCCGTTCAATTGACCGTCGTCGGCCAGTCAAAGGGGAACCAGCCGGGGGCGGTTCGGGCCGTCTCGAATGGTTCGGGCACCTCACGCCCCGGCTTCGCTCAAATCACAGCACAAGGCCTCCGCCTATGGGCTCGCGATTTGCACGTCGATCAAGCGACGAATCGGGTTTGGACCGTCGGCCCGGGCAACGCACGCATGCGGCTCGATAGCCAACTGGCTGCGGGCAAAGGCCTTAACGAACAGGGCGAAGCAACCCTTCGCTGGAAAGGGGGCCTCGAGTTCGATGGCTCGCAAATCACGCTTCGCGACGATGTTTTTGTGGAGGCATCTAGCGGATGGATTCATACGAAACAACTCACGGCTCGGCTCAATCGGCCAATCAGCCTCACGGGTGGTTCCTCCCCCGGTGAGGGGATCGATATTGTTGAACTTGAATGTGAGGGAGGCGTGTCGATCGATCAGCGGATGAAGGACGAACTGGGCCAGCAACAATCGCACCAACGGGCCCGCCTCTCGACGCTTCGTATCAATCGGCTGACCGGTGCTCTCTCGGGCGAAGGCCCCGGTTGGATACGATCGGTCCATTACTCCAACGCGACCGAATCCTTGGGCTCTTTGCCCGGAGCGAAAGCGACCCCAACAGCCGTCGCCCCGGCAAAGCTACGTTACTTGCGAGTCAATTTCCACCGCGGCATCAGCGGCAATCTCAATAACCGGGCGATCCGTTTCCACGAACGCGTTCGTGGCGTCTACGGACCGGTACTTGCTTGGGACCAAGAACTACCAGTCGAATCGTCCAAGGGCGTGCCGCCCGATGCCGTGACACTGGAGTGCGATGAGCTGCGTCTGCACGAAGACCCTGCGGCAAAGTTTTCTGGCACCTGGCAATCTTCCGGGAAGAAAATGGGCCCCCTCGAAATGCGGGCCCTTGGATCGGTCCGCATCGAAGGGGCGTCGCACGACCGAGCAAATTCGTTCACAGCCGAAGCCTCTTCGGCCAGCTACACACAGCTCAAAGAGGTGTTTGTTTTGGAAGGTGGTGCCGACCGCGATGCAACGCTCTGGTTACAGCAAAATCCCAACCAACCTCCTGCGCGGAGCGTGGCCCGTAAGATATCGTACGACCGTCGTAGTGGTCGGGTGAAAGTGGAAGACATTCGTGGCTTCCAGTATCAAGGTGGTGCAGCGTCCTCCCGGCGATAAGCACGCACGCAGAAACGTAGAACCAACGGCGGCCTTGGGCCAAGAATCCGTCTCTTTACGTCTTAGCAACCCGATGCCAAGCCCAATTTCTCGGCCCCCGGCCCAAAAGCTCCAACACCCGTGTCGTTCCAACAATTGCCCTCGATTTTTTTGAGAAGACGCCCCCCAACCTCTCGTAGGCGAGCCGCGGCGTC
>JAJRUA010000242.1 GCA_024278035.1 Planctomycetota bacterium
ATCACCCTTGGCAAGCCGACGCTAGAAGACGTCTTCATCGACTGCACCGGGCATAGGTATATGAATGCAGAATGACGAAAGTAGAATGACGAATGGCTCGCTTGCCGCGGTTCCCTGGGGGCCTGTGGTTTTGACCCTTGCACAGCGAGAACTCGTTCGTTTTTTTCGGCAGCGCAACCGCGTCGTTGGGGCGATGCTCCAGCCGATCATGTTCTGGGGTTTGTTTAGCATGGGTTTTCGAGGGAAGGGGCTGGGACCCGAGTTCTTTTTCCCTGGCACCTTGGCCATGATTCTTCTGTTCACCGCCATCTTTGCGACCATTTCGATTATCGAAGACCGTAGCGAAGGTTTTTTACAATCGGTCCTCGTGGCTCCGGCTCCGCGTTGGGCGATGGTACTCGGAAAGATCGTCGGCGGCTCGGCAATCGCGATGCTGCAAGCCTTGGTTTTTCTTAGCTTGGGTTACTTCACGCTCGATATCGTAAGTTCGCCGTTCGATATTTTGCTTGCAGTTTTGCTCATGGCAGTGATTGCCGTCGCATTGACCTCTTTGGGCTTCTTCATCGCTTGGCGAATGGAATCGACTCAAGGATTTCATGCAATTATGAGCGTTTTCCTGTTTCCGATGTGGCTGCTTTCCGGTTCACTCTTCCCGGACGAGGCGGGAAGTTGGCTTACGCTATTTTCTCGATTCAACCCATTAACCTACGGCGTCGCTGGCCTAAGGCACCTTCTACGGTTTGAAGTGCCAACCATTGCCGCCGAGGCCATGCCTGGCCTTGCCACTTGCTGGCTAGTAACAATCGGGTTTGCTGTGATAATGTTCGTATTGGCTTGGCGCATTGCCGCCACTCGTACGACAGGAGATTTGCTATGAACAATTCAACACTCCCCTATTGGCTCTCGCTCATGGTCGTCTTGGCTGCCAGTTACGGCGGCTGGAAATGGTATCAGGTCGAGCAATTTCAAAAGGCCCAAGCCGTCGGCGGCATCGAGTTCAAAGGCCCTCCGCTCGACGAGTTCGAGCTCACCGAGCGAAGCGGGCTTCCCTTCCGGTCGAGCGAAATGCTCGGCAAGGTCTGGGTCACGACCTTCTTCTTTGCCACTTGCCCCGGGAACTGCGAACGCCTGAATTCGAGCATCAAATATCTCAACAGCCTAGAAGAACTTAAAGACGTCACCTGGGTCAGCATCACGGTCGACCCCGATACCGACACGCTGCCAGAACTACAAAAATATGCCGACCGCTTTCAGGCCGATTCCAAACGGTGGTTATTCTGCCGAGCCGATTTCGCCTACGTCAAACGAGTCGGCGTCGAGGTCATGAAACAGCCAGTCACCTGGAAGGGACATAACGAGATGGCAGTCGTCATAGGCAAGTCCGGAAAAATCCGCGGCATGTACGACGCCTCACGCGTTAGTCAAGCAGAGAAACTACGCGAGCTGCTTGTCGAATGTTTGGCAGAAGAAACGACTCCGGCCGCTTCGACCGAAGCGACCAAGACACAAACGGAGGAGCAACCCGCGGCATAATATGGAATTCCCTCTCGTTCTCCTTGCTTTTGTTGCTCACCCGCTAGTTCATCTGAACGCGGCGCTCAACACGCTTGCCACGGTGCTGCTGCTAATCGGGTATCGGCTAATCAAAAGCCGACGCCCTCGTCCGAAGGCCCACGCACGCGTAATGCTGGCGGCGTTTTTCGTCTCTTGTTTGTTTTTGATTAGCTATCTGGCCTACCATTGGATGGAAGGGAGCGTGAAATTTACGCATCCCGGCAGCGTAAAATACGTCTACTGGACGCTGCTTGCAACTCATGTGTTGCTTGCCGCAACCGTTCCATTTTTGACAGTCACGACCATTGCTTTCGCCCTGATGGGGCTCGGAGTTCGTGGCGCCAGCAAGCTGCCGATGGAGGTTCGCCTACGATTCCTAGCCAGACACCGAAAGCTAGCCCGCTGGACGTTTCCGATTTGGCTCTATGTCTCGGTGACAGGGGTCCTCGTCTATGTGATGCTGTATCACCTCTGGCCGCCTGTCGCAAACTAACCTACAATTACCGTAGGAGAGCTTACCTATGAATCACCGTAAACAATCGATGTTGGCCCGTGCCCGCGGCGCGATTTTTTCACGCCATGCAATCACCCTACTAGTGCTCGTAGCAGTGCTGGCTGCCGCGACCACCGCCATGGCATGCCCAACCTGCAAGGACGGCCTAGCCGGTGCCGACGCCAGCTCTCAGGCAATGGCCCGCGGCTACTTCTATAGCATCCTTTTCATGATGGCGATGCCGTTCGTAATCATCGGCACCTTCGGCGGGGCGGCATATTATTCGATTCGCCGTGCTCGCGAACAGCAGGCGAAAACCGACCAAAACAGGACAAACGAACCTGGCAATCGCAAAGAAAACGTCTAAACGTATCTCCCTGCGAACCCTCGCGCCCTTTACGGCCAATCATTTTGTGTAACCGTTCACGGTTTTGGGCAGATTTTCCTAAAACGATTGGCTGGAAAGTTAGGAAACGCGGAGACGCGGAGTTCGCAGAGAAAAGAATGAAATGCTATTACGATGGATGATCAATTAAAAATTAACGCTTTAACGGAAGCAATTATTGGTGCGGCGATCGAAGTGCATCGCCAGCTTGGGCCTGGATTGCTAGAGTCGGTTTATCGGAAGTGTCTTGCTTACGAACTGCGAAAGCGTGGACACGATGTCGTCGAAGAGCGGCCGATTCCAGTAATCTACGACGGAAAAAAACACGACTGTGGTTTTCGATCTGACCTGTTAGTAGACCAACTAGTTGTCGTCGAACTGAAAGCTAAATCCACCATTCACCCAGTCGACAAAGCCCAGACACTCTCCCATCTGCGGTTAATGGGACTACCCGTTGGCCTGCTGTTGAATTTCCATGAAGTCAAACTTATTGACGGACTCTCCCGAATCGTCAACGATTACCAAGGCCCCAAACCAACCTGAATCAATCCTATTCGCATGCCTTTGGAAATCTCATAATCTCCGCGTACTCCGCGACTCCGCGTTTCAAATCCGACCGATCGATTCATTCCGTGAACGGGTACCATTTTGTCTTCGTGATTTCAGCAGCCATCTCGCGAGCCTCGGCCTCGTTGGGCCAAGGGTCGAACTTCTCGTCCATGGCCACCCAGTAGGCTCTTGCAAATCGAAAGAACCAGAGAGGAAACAGCAGCGAAAAAGTTGCTGTGACCCCCAGTATCTGCTTTCCAGTCAAGTCCGTACCAAGGAACATGCCGAAGTACATAATCAAAACCAGCAGGGCCGTCACTCCGTAATTGACGTAAATCGAACCAAGCAGATAGCCAGGCTCTCGTTCGTACTTACGGCCGCACTCCTGGCAAGGGTCATTCATCGTCAGCAAGCCACAAAACAGCTTGCCTTTACCGCAGGCCGGGCAGCGCAGTTTCGTCGCGCGGAGCACTAAGGTCCAGAGACTTTCCGAATGGGTTTCGTGAGTAGGCGTAGTAATCGAAGTTTCCATGAAGATCGGCGCCAGACTTTGGCAGCTGCAGAAGGGGACTGAGGACGAGAAAATAATTCAAAAAACAGCTTCGAGGTGTCTAGTTTGCAGGTCGCTTACAAGCTACGTTGCACGGCATGCACACATTATCGCGATTTTTACAGCTGTTGGGAATGGGTCTCGCTCCCCTGGCGATGGTTGCCCAAATGAACAACCGCATCTCGGTCGGCCAAATGCTCCAGTTCCTCCTGGTCTCCGTCGCCATTTTTTACGTGGGCCACACGTTGCAGCGCTACCGAGGCTCGTCGAAATAGCCGATTGTGCCAGTGTCTCTGTAGCCAGAATTCGATCCCATCATAACCCGCGCGTGAGCCGAGGGATGTCCCGTTCGAAACTCACCCCCGACGCTCACACGTCGGGTGACCACAAAGACAAACGCACCAATGCAATTGGGGCGGAACCATTCCCCACGTTTCACAAAAACGTGTTGGATAGAACCGCCCCAAAAGCGATGTTGTGAAATTGCCTAGCAGTTAGGCGGTAGCCTTGCGACGAAGCAGCATGGCCGACAGACCAAACATCAGCAATACTCCCGAAGCAGGCTCAGGAACACTCGCCGCCGCCAAGCCACTTAGCGGAGCAGGTGTTCCGTAATCAGACTCCCAGTTGGCCAGGCCAGGAACCGTCGCGTCGTCTCGCTGCCAAGTCAGGAAGTCATTCCCGTCGACATCTCCATCGCCATCAAAGTCGCCATCAGGGCCCGCGGGGGATAGCAGCGAAGTCAGGATGTAGTCGTCAGAACCCGAGCTGCCAACGACAGAGAAGTTGCTGGCAAAAGCAGCTCCGTCGACACCACTTAGGCCGTTGGCTTGAAGAATCCCCTCGTCCCACAGATCCTCGTAGGTTACGAGAGTCGTGATAGTACTAAAATCGTAATCGAAGCCTCCAGCTCCAATTTTATCGACGATGAGAATACCGGAGCTATCGACAGTAATCGACCCAGGACCTGTGAAGTTAATCGAATAGTCCTCCGCGGCAGGCGCGTTGTTGATGTTATCCCAGCCGCGGTGGATAAGCAGGTCTGGGTTTCCCGCGCCGCCTGCAGCACCACCGAGAAAATCGAAGTTACTGCCACCGGTGAGGTCAAGATCCCCATCGTTAATCGTCATGGCTACTCGGATGTTGGCATAGCTATTCTGGTACCAGCCAAAGGCAAGGATTCCGTCGTTTTCGATTCTCCCGCCGTTTGTTAGGTTAATTTCAGTATCAATGCCATCGTTGGCAGCAACACCTGCGAACGAGAACACGCCACCCGATAGTACGGTTCCAACCTCACCAGCTGCGGTTGGGGTGAATGTTCGACGGAATGTTGCGTTGTCGATGTTAAGGGCCTTGGTATTAAACTGAGACCAGTGACCATCGGCGTCGCCTGGAGGGGCAGTGTCTATCGTTAGCGTGGCTCCTCCCGAAAGGTTCAGCGTACCTGAACCCGAGTTAGGATTGTCTTGCCAGCGAAAGTCATCATTAACTTCAGCGTCAAAGTTAACATTACCGCCATTGATAAAAACATCGGTGCCGAGCTCTCCGTTTCCAACATTCAATCCGCGGACGGTTCCTAATACCTCCAACGCAGTTTGCCCTGTGTTCCAGTTGGCACTCTCCCAGTTGCCATCACCACCATCCCAAATAATATCAATCGCCTGGGCTGTGCTACCGACTAAAAACGTTGCAGCCAAAAACCCCATTAGTGCAATGTGTTTCATTGAGTTCGACTCCCGTGAGAAAAAGAGAAATGAAAGCGATGAACGGCTTCGCAAAAAAAGAAGTACCCCCAACCGGCGATGCCTGAGTGCACAACCTGCTCCCTCGGTATAACAGGTAGAACCGGCTTAATCAAGTAAAATGCGGCTCACACACCGCAATAGGTACGGGGCAATCGAGTGAACAGCCAACTCTTGGTTCCAAGGCTTTACTCACTCTTACGAATTGGGCTCTTGCGAACTGGGGTGCTGGCCGACAGAAGTTGTTATGCTGTAGGCTGCCCAGCCAGCCGGCACTCCCCCTCCTCTCGATTCTAGCAATGGCAAAGCACCAGGGTTCCGCCCTGGCAAGGGCAAGCCGTTTGGAGTCCGGGAAAACACCTAGTCGCCAGCCTGCTCAGGCCGACTTGTTTTTTGTTGGAATTTCCCGTCGTTGCGGAACGATTTTTTGACACCAAGCAGCTATTTCAGATATGATCCGGAAATCGTTTTCTTTTCTCTTTCCTGTACGTCAGGAGTCTGCGCATGTTCAGTTTTCGATCAGTTGAACGTAAATCCTCGCAAGCTTTTTTCACTAGGGTGCGATCTTTAACAGCTGGCTTTACACTTGTTGAGTTACTCGTGGTCATTGCGATCATCGGAGTGTTGGTTGCCTTGTTGTTGCCTGCGATACAAGCAGCTCGCGAAGCAGCGCGGCGAAGTCAGTGCATGAACAACATGAGACAGATAGGTCTCGCGATGCAAAACTATCACAGTGCACGCGGCAAGTTTCCTGTTGGGACCGATGCGGTGAGCTATGGCGATGTTTTTTCCGGAGCCCTGCCAGAGCTGTTGCCTTACTTGGAACAGCAGAATGTAAAAAATCTCTACGACCCGGACAAAAAATGGCACAAACAGTCGGCTGAAGTCTCGGCTACTTCGATTGCGGCCTTCAACTGTCCCTCGACTTCCGAGGACAATCCGTATACTCATGAGCCTCTTTCCGGCATCATAAACAACCATGTCTACGGTACAACCGATTACACGTTGTCGAAGGGTGCCTCCGACGGAATGTGCATCCTTTCTCCTTTTGGCGGTGGGAAAAAGGGGCCCGGAGATATGAATTCTTCCCTGCGAGGTGTGTTTGACTTCAATTGGGGGGTTGGCCTCAGGCGAATCACCGATGGGTCGAGCAACACCTTTGCTATAGGAGAGGCAAGCGGATCGTCTCACTGGCTTGTTTGCCACGGAGCCGGTTGTACTGAAGAGGATCTCCGAGTAGACCAAACGAGGGAAATTCCTTCGGCTTGGATGGGGTGGATTATCGCCCAGCCAAGTTCTTTGCCATTCCTCTCTGCGGGGCTGGTTCTGACGGGGCCTTATGGTTGCACCGTCGATCCAATGAACAAGTACCCTGTAACCGATATGTTTGTCGACACAGGGACTTTTTACAGCAACTTCGCGTCTGGAGCCGGATGTCCGGGCAGCGCTGAGGGGAGTGACGATGCGGTGCCCAATTTCCGAAGCGATCACCCGGGCGGTTGCCATTTTGCCTATGCAGACGGATCGGTTCATTTCCTGAACGACTCGATCGAGATGGTTAGCTACCGCGCTTTATCTACCATCAGCGGCGACGAAGTGGTTTCACTGCCATGAGTCATGGCAAGTTCCGTTTGAGGTTGCGAATGTTTTTTGTGTAGGTTGCTGGGGAGTCTTTTCAAGCCGCGTGCCACTCTTCTCCATTTAGCGGAAGCGTTACAAAAAAAGGAATTGACATACGATGGACTCATCAAAATTTTTCTTGAGTTTTTCCTTAGGAGCACTGATGCTCCTGCTCACGATCGGATGTGGCAAAAGTTCGGTGCCCACCGTTGAGCCAACCCCCGAAAAAACGCCTTGGTTGTTTCCCGAGCCTCAGATCAAGCTGCTGAGTTCAGGCGACTACCGAGTAAGAGGCCTCGCCGTGAAAAACTTGGCGAAGATGGGCGCTAAAGCCGAGATGGCCATTCCCGCATTAGAAAAGCTGCTTGAAGATAAAGAGCCCAACGTCCGAGTTATCGCGGAAGACGCGTTAAAGAAAATCCGCGAAGAGCTAGGAAGCCCAGCATCCTGAAGTTTGAATCCTGCCCCCCCCTCGCAATTGGCCACGAAATCTACGCCAATCGATTACGCTTGCTCCTGTTTCTCTCTCGCCCCAACTCTTTCGCACGCTAATTTGGTCCTGCTGAGAGGTCCCCAGAAGGCTGCAAGGTGCGTGAGTGCCGCCCAAAAAGGCGAGTTCTACTCAGATGGGGTATTCTTGCTGGTTCAACATGAACTCGCAATCCGAACGCACCGTTTTTTCTTCAAGCTCTGCTTCGGTTGCCGGGTCGTTGAGGTATTGTAGCCACCTGCCACTGCTGGTTGTAATAAAAATGCCGCAGGTTGCCGCTGCCGACCGTCTCGTCCCGAACAATCCGCCGGTTGAGATCCTCGAACCGGCCAAAAACAACCTTCGCATTCCCACCCCCAAAATGCGATAATCCCCGTGGCAACAATTTCTGAAAAGACCAACGACAAAAAGTTTTAACGCAGAGCCCGCGGAGGGCCGCAGAGAGATTTCCCAATACCAATCTCTGCGGTCCTCA
>JAJRUA010000243.1 GCA_024278035.1 Planctomycetota bacterium
CGCAACTTGAAGGTAGTTCTGAACACCGAGAACATTCGAGCCAAGAGCGTCGACATGTTCAAGAAAGAACTCTACACGTCGGTGGTTGCTTACAATCTAGTTGGTCAGTTTCGGCGGCAGGCGGCAGAGATCAACGACGTACCTCCACGACGAATGAGCTTCAAGAGAACGTGGACGACGTTTCAAACGTTTCTGCTTCGCCACATGCATACCGATCCACAAAGTTGGCGTGAAGCGTTTCGAACGGCGTTGTTTTACGCGACCAAAGACAAGCTCCCCAACCGACCCAGAAGAACTGCAAAACGCGAGGCCTACAGGAAAAGACCAAAGGACTGCCAGTTCGACAAACGCCTGAAACCGCCCTCCAAAATTAACCCAAATGATCTAATGTGAGTGCCATTAGGCTAACGCCCCAACGGCTAATCCCCAAATTAAGCTGTGACAAAGCACTAGAGACTTCGTAAGAATGAATGCGGCCTCTTGTGCCCCACGCCGATCGACTTGGCTCCAACCCCATGAACCGGCTTCAACTCATGGGAGCCTTGGACTAAGGACTTTGCAATCGTCCTGGGAAGGAGACGCCGAAAGCTTTGCTTTTACACAACCTGCTGGGGCAAGTTGAGGCCGGGGGCGGGCAAAGGGCTTGAGCCCATTAGGTGCTGGTCGATCGCCCGTGCGGCGCCACGTCCTTCATTGATTGCCCAAACGACAAGCGACTGCCCGCGTCGACAATCCCCAGCAGCAAACACTTTCGGCACGTTCGTGGTGAATCGACCATGCTCGGCGGCGATGGTGGTCCAATTGCCACGCGGCTGCTGCGTTGCGAGGCCGAGCATTTCGACCAGGGATAGCTCAGGGCCAACGAACCCGGTCGAGAGAAAAACTAAGTCGGCAGGCAAGACTTGCTCGCTACCGGGAACTTCACTGAACGGGGCTCCCCCTTCGACGGGTTTCGACCAATCGAGGGTAACAATTTTGACACCGATCAATTTTCCATTCTTACCGACGTATTCTTTGGTAAGCGTTTGATACTGGCGAGGGTCTTCGCCCGTCTTTGCTTGCATTTCGGCGTGAGAATAATCGACGCGATAAACTTGCGGCCATTGGGGCCAAGGGTTGGATGCTGCGCGTTCTTCGGGTGGCTTGGGAACGACTTCCAGGTTGACGATGCTTTTCGCTCCATGACGAAGCGACGTAGCAATGCAGTCGGCCCCCGTGTCGCCGCCGCCGATCACAACAACATCAAGCCCCTCTGCGGAGAGATAGGCTTTATCGCCCAGGTCAGAGTCGAGCAGACTTTTCGTATTGCGGGTGAGAAAATCCATTGCAAAATGGATTCCTTCCAAGTCCCGACCATCGCATCGGCCCGTCGGATCAAATGGTTTGGTTGCCCCGGTGGCAAGTAGCACGGCATCAAAATCCTCGACCAGGCTCTTCGGGTCGATAAATTGAAGCGACACCTTGCGTTCTCGCATGATGCTCGTCATGTGCCCTGGCTCAAAGTCCTCTTCCTTGCCGACGTGGGCCCCGGTGACGAAGACGACCCCTTCCTCACGAAGCTGTTGAACGCGCCGTTCGACGGTTCCTTTATCCAGCTTCATATTGGGAATGCCATACATGCAAAGCCCGCCTATTCGGTCCGCCCGTTCGTAAACGGTCACCGTATGACCGATGCGGCGAAGCTGCTGGGCGGCGGCAAGACCGGCAGGGCCTGAGCCAACGATGGCGACCCGTTTGCCCGTCTCATGCTCTGGAGGCCTTGGCACGACCCATCCTTCGGCCCAACCACGATCGATGATCGCGTTCTCGATGTTCTTGATCGTCACGGGCGGATTGGTAATCCCTAGTACGCAGGCCCCTTCGCACGGAGCGGGGCAGGCTCGGCCTGTGAACTCGGGGAAGTTGTTCGTCTTGTGCAACCGATCGAGCGCCTTTTCCCATCGGTTGTTGTAAACCAGATCGTTCCACTCGGGGATCAGGTTATCGATCGGACAGCCAGTATTCGACTGACAGAACGGGACGCCGCAATCCATGCACCGAGCCCCCTGATTACGCAGATGTTCGACGGGCGCGTCGGTATAGATTTCGAGATAATCACTAGCTCGCTCTACCGCATCCCGATAGGGAACGATTTGGCGAGTGAACTCTTTGAATCCGGTGGGTTTTCCCATCTTTATGCTGTTCTTATCTTTAGTCTCGCGCAGAGGCGCGGAGACGCAGGGGAAAAATTATTTTATTTAACGACAGGAATGGCTAATTACTGAGCAACGACTATTTCTCTGGGGCATTGTTTGCGAGTCGTGAAATACCGTCTTTCATTAGGTTCGTGTTGAAATTTAGGAGCAGGCCTAGGGGCTTCTTTGTGAGGCGGAGGTAAGTGAGTAATTGCTTGTGGTGAACGGCAGAGATGTCTTCGACGGACTTGATCTCAACGATGACAGTATCTTCAACTAACAAATCAAGCCGATACCCTTCGTCAAATCGAATTCCTCGGTACTGAATTGGAATCGGAACTTGCCGTCGGACTTCCAAGCCGCGATGCATAAGTTCGTGCGACAAAATGACTTCGTAAACCGACTCTAGTAACCCAGGGCCAAGTTCTCGGTGTATTGCCACCGCAGCATCAACAATCTCTCCGCTAATTTGGTTGAGCCTTTCGGCAATCATGAAAAAGCCCCTCTTCTTAATCCTTCTCATTGTTCCTCTGCGTCTCCGCGTCTCTGCGCGAAATCAAACGGTTTCGGTTTGCTTCACCTTTTGCTCTTGGAGGACGCGTTTGTAATCGACGGGCATGACTTTGACGAACTCGCCGAGGACTTCTTCCCAACGGTCGAGCACTTCGGCGGCGACCGTGCTGCCTGTCGCGCTATAGTGGCGCTCGATGAGATCCTTGAGTTCGGCGATATCCTCTTCATCCACCACATCCTCACGTCCCACCATGCCCGGGTTACATTTCTCCTTGAAGGCCTTGCGATCGGGGGCACGAACGTAGGCAACTCCGCCCGACATGCCGGCAGCAAAGTTTCGACCGGTTGGCCCGAGGATGACGACTCGGCCCCCCGTCATGTACTCACAACCATGGTCGCCCACGCCTTCGATAACGGCCAAGGCGCCACTGTTTCGGACACAGAACCGCTCGGCGGCTTGGCCACGAAAATAGGCTTCGCCCCGTGTCGCCCCGTAGAGGCAGACGTTGCCAACAAGGATTTGGTCCTCTGCCTTGAAGGTCGATTGCTTGGGCGGATAGACAATCACTCGGCCGCCAGAAAGCCCCTTGCCGACGTAGTCGTTGGCATCTCCCTCAAGCTCTAGCGTCACGCCGTGGGCCAAGAACGCGCCGAAGCTCTGCCCCGCGTGCCCGTCGAACTTAAAGCGGATCGTATCGTCCGGAAGACCGGGCTCTCCATACCGTTTGGCAATTTCATTCGACAGAATCGTGCCAACCGTACGGTCGGTGTTAACGATCGGAAGCTCGGCACGAACCTCGTCGCCCGACTCCAAAGCAGGTTTCGCCAAATCGACCAAGCGGCGCAAGTCAAGAGTTTTTTCCAAACCATGGTCTTGCGATTGCGTGCAGTAAGTCCCCGCATCGGGATAGGGACGCAAACCGGGCGTAAGCAAGGGGCTCAGGTCGAGTCCGTCGGCCTTCCAGTGGTCAATCGCTTCGGTGGCGTTCAGCACATCCACTCTCCCGACCATTTCATCAATCGTTCGGAAGCCAAGCTCTGCCATCAGCGTGCGGGCTTCTTCGGCCACCATGAACAGATAGTTCACCACATGCTCTGGTTTGCCGTGGAACATTTTCCTCAGATCGGGGTCCTGTGTCGCAATGCCCACGGGGCAAGTGTTGAGGTGGCACTTGCGCATCATGATACAGCCGAGTGTGATGAGCGGCGCGGTTGAGAAGCCAAACTCTTCGGCTCCGAGCAGAGCGGCGATCACCACATCGCGCCCCGTCTTGAGGCCACCATCGGTTTGCAAGACGACACGACTACGCAAATTGTTCATCATGAGCGTCTGATGCGTTTCGGCAATGCCAAGCTCCCAGGGGAGGCCCGCATGTTTGATGCTCGTCAGCGGCGAAGCGCCCGTGCCACCTCCATCGCCTGAGATAAGTACATGATCGGCATGGCCTTTGACCACCCCCGCAGCAATGGTGCCGACGCCCACTTCGGAAACGAGCTTCACGCTCACCCGGGCTTCACGGTTGGCATTCTTCAGGTCGTAAATCAGTTGGGCAAGATCTTCAATGGAGTAGATATCATGGTGGGGCGGAGGGCTAATCAGGCCGACGCCCGGCGTGGAGTAGCGGATTTTGGCGATGTTTTCATCCACCTTTCGGCCCGGCAGTTCGCCCCCTTCGCCCGGCTTGGCACCTTGAGAGATTTTGATCTGAATCTCATCCGCGTTCGTCAGATAACTGATCGTCACACCAAAACGGCCTGAGGCAACCTGCTTGATCGCACTGCGGCGAGAGTCGCCGTTCTCGTCCGGGGTCCACCGCGCGGGGTCTTCGCCCCCTTCGCCCGTGTTGCTTTTGCCACCGAGGCGGTTCATCGCAATCGCCAGTGATTCGTGCGACTCAGCCGAGATGCTGCCGAAGGACATGGCCCCGGTGCAGAATCGTTGGACGATTTCCTTGACCGGCATCACCTCCTCCAGCGGAACGGGTCCGCCGTTGGCGTCTTTCTTGAAGTCAAGCAGGCCACGCAATTGGCACCGGGTGCGACTGTCGTGGTTAATGTGTTCGGAGAATCGCTTGTACGCTTCTTTGTCATCGCCCCGAGCGGCGATCTGAATGTCGGCAATTGCTTCGGGGCTCCACATGTGGCGCTCGCCTTCGGCACGCCAGTGGTACTCCCCCGGGTTAGGAAGCACGGGGAGACGTGCCGAGGGATTTTCAGGAAATCCCAGGGCATGACGGCGCAACGCCTCTTTGGCAAGGACCTCGAACCCGACTCCTTGCACTCGGCTGGCCGTTCCGGTGAAGCAGAAATCGATAACATCGCTTCCGATCCCGATCGCCTCAAAAATCTGGGCGCCCTTGTAACTTTGCAAGGTAGAGATGCCCATCTTGGCCATGACTTTGAGCATTCCCTTGGCGACACCCTCTCGGTATCGCGTTACCAAAGCATGGTCCTCTGCGGTGACCGGATCGAACGCTTCTCCGTCGGCCACGGTTTTCACAGCCGGGTGGTCGGTTCCTTCGCCCCCTTCGGAGTCATCGAGCACTTCAATCACATCTTCGAGCACCCCCTCCCGCCGGGCTTGCCAAAGCGCTTCAAATACCAGGTAAGGGTTGATGGCATCGGCACCATAGCCAACGAGTAGACAGTGGTGATGAACTTCTCGTGCTTCCCCCGTCTCGACGATTAGGCCGACGCGGGTTCGTTTGTTTGTCTTGACGAGGTACTGGTGCACCGCCCCAACGGCTAGCAACATGGGTATCGCTACACGTCCCTCACGCACTTCACGATCGGAGAGAAGAATCACCGTTTCACCGGCGTCCACGGCGTTTTCTGCTTCGCGACAAAGGCGTTGAAGGGAACGGACCATGCCTAATGCCCCACGGCTCCGAGGCCAAGTCGTGTCGATCGTCTCGGTACTCCATCCGGGCTGATCCATGTGCCGAATGGCCGCCAACTGTTTGTTGGAGAGGATCGGGTGGGGGACACGTAGCCGATGGGCGTGTTCTTCCGTCGTTTCTAAAAGATTGCGCTCAGGGCCGATGTGGCACTCAAGCGACATGATGACTTCTTCACGGATCGAATCGATCGCGGGATTGGTGACTTGGGCAAAAAGTTGTTTGAAGTAGTCGTACAGCATCCGAGGCTTATCGGAGAGAACCGCCAGACAACTGTCATTGCCCATCGAGCCGATCGGATCTTTTCCAACTCGAATCAAAGGGTAGAGCATGAACTTGAGCGATTCGATCGTATACCCAAAGGCCTGCAATCGCGCCAACAAAGTCGCCGAATCGAACCCGAGCGCCTCACGCTCCGGGTGTAAATCGTTCAGTTTAATGCGTTGCCGTTCGATCCAGTCGCTGTAAGGATGGCGAGTCGCAAAGTCTTCCTTGAGTTCTTCATCCGGAATAAGACGGCCTTGCTCGAAATCGACCAAGAACATTTTCCCCGGTTGCAAGCGGCCCTTGAGTTTGACATTTTCCGGCGCAATATCCACGACGCCCACTTCGCTCGCCATGATGACTCGGTCGTCGTGCGTTACGTAATAACGACTGGGGCGCAAGCCGTTGCGGTCGAGCGTTGCGCCAATGTATTTTCCGTCGGTAAAGACGATCGATGCGGGCCCGTCCCAGGGCTCCATCAGCATCGAGTGGTACTCATATAAGGCCTTCTTCGAGGGGCTCATGGTCGCATGGTTTTGCCACGCCTCAGGAACCATCATCATGACGGCCTCCTGCAGAGAGCGGCCACTCATGAGCAAGAACTCCAGCGCGTTGTCGAACGTGCCGGAGTCACTACAGTCGGGCTCGACAATGGGGAAGAGCTTGGAAAGATCGTCACCAAACAGATCGCTTTTGAGCACCCCTTGGCGGGCGAACATCCAGTTGGAATTGCCTTTGACCGTGTTGATTTCGCCGTTGTGGCTCATGAACCGAAGCGGCTGGGCCCGATCCCAACTGGGGAACGTGTTGGTCGCAAACCGTGAGTGGACCATCGCCAAATGGCTCTCAAAGGTTGGGTCTTTGAGATCGGTGTAGTATTTGTAAAGCTGATCGGTCGTGAGCATCCCTTTGTAGATGATGACCTTCGTCGAAAGCGAACAGACGTAGAACAGCTTTGCCTGTTTGAGCGATTCATCGTTACGCAGACGGGTGGTCGCCCGCTTGCGGATCAGGTAGACCTGACGCTCGAACGCGTCTCCTTCGCAGTTGTCAGCGGCCTCGATCACCAACTGTTCGATCACGGGCTCGGCGTTGTAGGCCGTCACACCAATGTCCGCCAGGTCCGCATCCACCGGCAAAGAGCGCCATCCAACAAGACGTTGTCCTTGTTCGGCGATGATCTCTTCCACGACCGATTTGCACTTCGACCGTTCGTCCGCATGGCGTGGCAAAAAGACGTTGCCGACAGCAAACCGACCGGGCTCGGGGAGATCGATGCCCAGGTCTTCCTTGACTGCCGCGGCTAGGAAACGGTGCGGCAAAGCCGTCATGATGCCAGCGCCGTCGCCTGTGTTTTCTTCGCAACCACACGCCCCTCGGTGATCCATTCGGCGCAATAAGTCCTCGGAATCAACCACGATCTGATGGCTCGCGACGCCTTTAATTTGCGCTATGAAACCAACGCCGCAATTGTCGTGCTCGTTAGCCGGATCGTAGAGACCCTGCTTGTCGGGAAGATGCAGGAGAGGCGATGGTTGGTTGGCCATTGGGAATCCGTCGTTTGCTTTCGTTTCTGCTAGCTTGCTTTTTTGTTATCTCTTTCGCTTTATCCGCTTCCGTCGCCCGAGCGCAATCGGACTTGGGTAAGCTGCCCATCCCTTTTGCCAACCCCATTCGGCAGGGCTAGGCAAAGCGAAGGGTTAGGCCGTCGCTATTGGCTTTCGGTCTCTCGGTTTAAGGCGACCCGCCCAATTGGGGATCAGCCCGACCCAACCGCTTGATCGCTCTTGGAGAAGATCAACGAAGCACTTCACGGCAGCAGATGGCTGCCTCTCTCGGACGGCGTCGCATAGGTTTTTTAATAACTTCAAGGCCTATTCTTGCCCGGGTGCTTTTTCAGGGTAATGGCTTGCCCAGTTGCCCCGCATTCGCGTTTTTGCCGGAATAGCAAATGAACATTGAACGGGACCGTAGGCTCAAGCCGAGCCAAGACAGCATAAGCGCACAGGACTCTCGCTTCAACCCGAAAAAGGGGTCGAATTCAC